>CAMWRH010000012.1 GCA_947176605.1 uncultured Porphyromonadaceae bacterium | reverse complement strand
CGTGGGCTCGGTTTTGTTTAAAATACCCACCCCCCCACCCCCCTGACGGGCGACTATTTCTATACTCAGCTTATGGATAATCAGAATCAAACAGTGACGCAACCGGAGGCCGACGCGTCGGCCTCGCCCGGGAGAACCGCCCCCGCACGCCGCATGAATCCTGCGATACTGCGGGCCGGGGATGCCGTATCGCATATTCTGTCGTGGGTGCTTTCGCCGGTGCTTATGCCTACCTACGGCATAATACTGGTATTCGCACTCTCGATGCTTTCGTTTGCCCCGATGAGATCGAAGCTTATCATTATCGCGATCGTGTTCGGTATGACGGCTTTGCTCCCTTCTCTGGCCATACTTGTGCTTATGCGCTACGGAGGGGTGAAGGATGCCGCCCTGACACGGCGCACAGACCGGTTTATACCTTACATCGTCACCGCCATGTGTCTGCTCGGATGCGGCATTTACCTCTCCACTACCGGGCTGCCCCGCTGGGCATCGCTTTTCTATATCGGTGCGGCCTTGGCATCGGTGGTGAATCTGCTGGTGAATTTCCGCTGGAAAATCTCGGCCCACGGTGCCGGGATAGGAGGTATTATCGGTATGCTTATGCTGATGAACCGCTTTGGGCTACCACATTACAATCTCTGGGGCTGGTGTGTAGGTGCGGTACTGGCCGCCGGAGTGCTCGGAATGGCCCGCGTATGGCTTGGGCGCCACACCCCGATGCAGACCGTAATGGGGGAGATTGTGGGGATAGTGGGGGTGCTCTCAATGGAGTTTTTCTTACCTGACTGATAATCAACCGTGACATGTCTAAATACAATTATTCGCGACGTCACAGCTCGGAGGTGCATGTGGCCGGCCTTACGATAGGAGGCCCGGCTCCGGTGCGTGTGCAGTCGATGACCAACACCAATACTCTTGATACCGAAGCCTCGGCCCGTCAGGCCCTCCGCATCGCGGAGGCGGGCGGCGAACTGGTGCGCCTTAC
Organism: uncultured Porphyromonadaceae bacterium; assembly: GCA_947176605.1. GTDB lineage: Bacteria > Bacteroidota > Bacteroidia > Bacteroidales > Muribaculaceae > Lepagella. The sequence continues at coordinate 56,801 of CAMWRH010000012.1, read as the reverse complement.
TACTCAGGGGGTGGCCGAAGCAGCCAATATGGCTGAAATCCGGAGCCGCCTCAGGGAGGCGGGATGCCGGGTGCCGCTTGTGGCCGATGTGCATTTCAATCCGAAAGCCGCCTATACGGCTGCGGCGGCCTGCGATAAGGTGCGCATCAATCCGGGTAATTTCGTGGATGCGGCACGCACGTTCCGCCGGCTTACGTTTACCGATGAGGAGTATGCCGAGGAAATCGGGCGCATACGCGCCGCCCTGCTGCCGCTGCTCGACATCTGCCGCACGCATGGCACGGCGCTGCGTCTTGGAGTCAACCACGGTTCGCTCTCCGACCGCATCATGAGCCGCTACGGCGATACTCCGGCCGGGATGGTGGAGTCGGTGATGGAGTTCCTGCGCATATGCCGTGAGGAGGATTTCAATGATATCGTGATATCCATCAAGGCCTCGAATGTGGTGGTGATGGTGGCTACGGTGCGCCTGCTCGTCAGGGAGATGGAGCGCGAAGGGATGGCCTATCCGGTGCATCTCGGTGTCACGGAGGCCGGCGACGGCGAGGATGGCCGCGTGAAGAGCGCCGTGGGTATCGGCACTCTGCTTGCCGAGGGTATCGGCGACACTATCCGTGTCTCGCTCTCTGAAGCTCCTGAAAATGAAATCCCTGTGGCTATCGCGCTGCGCGACTATATCACGACCCGCGCCGGACACGCTCCGATTGCAGAGCCGGACACTGAACTCCCCTTCCCTGCCCGCGCCTTGGCCGCGGATGTGGCCGGTCTGGGTGGCCATACCCCCTGGCCCATGATTCCGGGTTATGACCTTTCTGTCGATGAGGCCGATATAATGGATATGGATGCGTCGCAGGATGTGGAGCAGGCTATCGGCACGGAAGGGAAGGTAATACGTCTGCATTCATCACACGCTAACCCTGTGGGTGAGATGCAGTCGTGGATTGAGCGGTATATGGGCGCCGGTGGTCGGCTCCCGGTGATACTGCATATGGAGTATGCCGATGCGGATGCCGATACGGTGCGGCTGAAAGCTGCCGCCGATTTCGGAGCGTTGCTGCTCAACGGCTACGGCAATGCCATAGCGCTGAAGGCTCCGGCCCTTACTGACGACGAGGCACGCTCGCTTCTGTTGGGAATACTGCAGGCCGCACGTCTGCGTTTCAGCAAGACGGAGTACATAGCCTGCCCCAGTTGCGGACGCACGCTGTTTGACCTTCCGGCCACGCTGGCCGAAGTGCGCCGCGCCACTTCGCATCTGAAGGGGCTGAAGATCGGCGTGATGGGTTGCATCGTCAATGGTCCGGGCGAGATGGCTGATGCCGACTACGGGTATGTGGGCGCCGGAGTGGGACGCGTAAGCCTTTACAAGGGGAAGGAACTGAAGGCGCGCAATATCCCGGCCTCGGAAGCGCTGCCGGCTCTGATCGCTCTGCTTAAGGAACATGGTGACTGGACGGAGCCTTCGGCTTCCGAATCCCTCTGACGTTACCCTGAGCCATACTGACATTACCCATATTTAGGTATTGCCTTAACGGTAGGAAATCGTTAATTTTACACGATTCAATATAAGTGTCTCCCATCAGTGAAATGAAACACAAGAAATACGAGGCTGCCGATGCCATGCGCGGCCTGATACGCCACAATAATCTGCTGCTTATGGCGATAAGCCGCTTCGGCATACCGTTCGGTTTCGGCGACGGCACGGTGGATGAAATCTGCCGGGCCAACAATGTGGATGTAGATACCTTCCTTGCCGTATGCAATCTCATCAGCGGCCAGGAATATTCGGATGCATCGGTGCATCTCCCCACGCTTATGGATTACCTTAAGCGGGCGCACTCGGTATTTGTGGATTATACGCTCCCGAAAATCCGGCTGAAACTGATCGAGGCCATCAATTATTCGCAGACCAATGAGGTGGCCCTGCTGCTGATACGCTTCTTCGATGATTATGTGGAGGAGGTGCGTCGGCATATGGAGCATGAGAACAGTGATATCTTTACGTATGTCGACCGTCTGCTTGCCGGTGAGATCGTGGAGGATTTCGATATCACGATGTTCTCCGACAATCACGGCCATATGGCGGCCAAGCTTAATGAGCTGAAGGATATCTTCATCTATCATTACAATCAGCCTGACAGCACGCGGCTGAGTGCCGCACTGTTTGATATCGTGACCTGCGAGAAGGATCTGATGAGCCATTTTATCGTGGAGAGCCGTCTGTTTGTGCCGGCGGTGGCCCGCCTTGAGGATAAGCTGCGCCGCCAGCGCGAGAAGGCGCTCCCGGAGAATACGGCGGAGGGGGATGATGCTGCCATGCCCGGCATCGATGCACTGAGCCAGAGGGAGCGCGATATCGTGAAGTGCGTGGCCCACGGGATGTCGAACAAGGAGATTGCCGATGCGCTCTGTCTGTCGGTGCATACCGTCACTACCCACCGCCGCAATCTTAGCGCCAAGTTAGGGATACATTCGGCTGCGGGGCTGGCTATCTTCGCGATTCTTCACAATCTGGTGGATATCAAGGATGTGAAACCGATGTGACGCTTTTCCACCTCCCCTATCCTGCCATTACACCGGTGACACATAAAGAGAGCCGACCGTATGTCGCGGTCGGCTCTCTTTATGTGTCACCGGTAGCTGTGCAGCTGACTGAGCTGACAGTACGGGATTATTTCACGAGATACTTCATGCCGTTGACGATGTAGAGGCCTGCCGGAAGCTCGGAGAGGCTGCTTACATTGAGGCGGATGCCGGTAAGGGTGCTTACCTCAAGCCGGCCTTCGGCGGCATTGATTCCGTCCACTCCGTTGTTGGGAGCGTTGGGGTCAGGGTTGGAGTGGTATACTACGTCGCTGACGTTCTCCGTGTTGTAGAGCGGATTGCTGCTGCCCGATACGGCGCGCACGTAGTAGTCGGTGTCATATTCGGCGAAGATGAACTGGGGCACGTTGTTGATGGTGTAGGTGGTCATGCACTCGATCAGTTCTTCAGTGCCGAAGTAGAGCACTGTGGCGTTGCCGAGCTTGTCGCCTACGGTGTAGATATGGCCATCGGCGGGGAGTTCGGTATCTGTCATCGGGCTCTCGCTGAAGAGCACCAGAGTATATTCAGCGTCATCGCCACGCTTGCAGTTTACGGTCATGATGCCGTCTTCATCCTCGCTCACCTTCATGTCGGCCGGAGCGTTCTTCGGGGCTTCGGGATTTTCGGCAAGGGGAGTCACCACGATATTGCGGAAGTAGAGGCGGCTGGCCTTCTCGCTCGCGATTTCGAATGTGATGCGCTGCATTCCACCCTGCGCGGGTATATCCACGGAGTAGGATTCGAATGTGGACGAGTAGTCGTTGTAACCTGCGGTATCGAATCCCTCCATCTTGCCATCATAGGAGGTGATCGTCTTCTGAATGGTATTACCGGTCTTGATGCGCAGGTATCCGCTTTCGCCAAACCATCCGGGTTCGCATCCCTGCGGCAGGAGCACACCTCCGGAGTCGGGCGTGACGGCGGCATCGCGCTGTGTCTCCATCGCGTACTCGAATGTCACTCTTACCGGGCCATCGAGCGGCAGCAGCGGAGTGCTGAGCGATACGGGGCTGTAACCCTCGGGCGACACGCTGTAGACACCATAATCCTTGTAGTATTCACGATACCAGGGGGCAAAGTCCTCGCCTGTGGGCCCGGTGGTCCAGTCGGGCAGGAGTTCGCCGAAAGGATAATCCTCCACATTCGGTGCATAGGGAAGACATACATCGGGTATGGCGTATGCATCGGCATATTTGTCGGATACGCGGCCTGATGCTACGGTCCATGCGCGGAAATACATGATCTGATTGTCGGCGCATTCGATATTTTCGATTGCGCCGGGCTCGCCTACATAAATCACCTTTCCGCCACCCTCGATTTCATCTCCTACGGCAGCATCGGCTGCGGGTGTGCCGAAGAGTCCGCGGTAACCCTGTTTGTACCCGGGTAAGGTGGTGGGGGTGGATGCGATGATCACATTGTCGGCGGCACCGCAGTCTACCCTCATGGTGTTGGTGCCGGTAGCTAACGCACGCAGCATGTAGGGAGCAGCCTGGGATGTGGTGAATACTTCCTGAGCCATGTTGTCCACATTATATGCAGGATAGCCGTTGGCGCTTATGGCTGCCACGTAATAATCTTTGCCATCCTCTATGTCGGGAATGGTAAGGTTGATTTTGGCCGAGGGACCGTAGTATATGACATGCGCGTCGCCAAGTGTCTCGTCGGGTCCGGCAAGGAATGTATCGCCGTCAGAGGGAAGGTCGGCGGCAGTGATCGGCTCGGTGCTCCACATCACGACGGTGGCACGTGCATCGCGTCCGCGCTGCACGCTTATATCCAGCGAACTTCCATTCTGCGTCAGGGTCAGGTTCGACGGTGCGCCTTTGGGAGCATTGGTGTTGGTCTCCGGCATTAAACGGTAGGCGGCGCTGCGCTGCGCGTTACCGGTGGCGGCAGTCCAATGCACGTATGAGTCGAAGTCGAGCATGTATGCGCGGTTATACTTCGACAGTGTGGGAGTCTGGTCGATGTCTTCGGCAGTGTACACCACTACGTCTTCCGAGTCCCATCCGCGCAGACTCACATCGAAGCCCTGGTATTTGCCTGAGGGGGAGCGGAGTTCCTGGAATGCCAGCTCGATATGATTGTCTTCTTCATATAGCCGTATCTGGAGATGATATTGCCCGCGCGGGGTAGTGCTTTCGGCAAGTACGGCGTTGGCATATTGCACGGTGCAGACTCTTTTCCCTTTTTCTCCGGTTGTGGCATATGAGATATCGGCACTCTCCACACCTCCTGATACCGGACTCATGCTGACTCTGAACATGCCGTCCTCAAAGGGATAAGCGGAGTCCAGGAAATACAATGCTCCTGTGGAGGATATGGCAAACTGGTCCATCCAATGGCCGCCGACCTTGAATTCAAAGCCTATGTCGAATCCTTCGGCTGCCGTATAAAGGGCCTTCTCCCCTTCGGGATAGATGAGCACTGTGCCGCCGGCAGCCCATGAGCATTCTATCGGGGTGCCTTCTATGGCACTGTAGGGAGCTCCGTCGGCACTGAAATAATACTGGGGAATATTGCCGGCCTGAGCGGAAAGAGCCGCCATGACAAAGGCTGCACCCCAAAGATGTCGATGTAGTTTCATCTCGTAATAAGGTTAGTTGATCGGTAGAATAGCGGTGGTGAATTTCCGGCTTAAGATAACTTACAGGGATTATCCGCAGCCGGAACTACTCTGCAAATATAATCAATATATTTGATACTGCAAGCACATTCACTAATATTTCAGTGATTATCACCTATCGTTATTGATTTCTGAAAGTCTATAGGGGGCTATACTACAGTCTGGTGCCCGCGATGCCTGACATCCGTCACACACACGCGCACCATCTCATTCCCCAACACCCGCTTCCTGCGACTTAGACCGCTCCCTTTTCCTGTGACTAAGACAATACTCCCGTTCTTGTGAATTGGAGCCGATGGCCATATCCTATATATCATGGCACCGGATTCGGGAAGGAAATTACTTCCGGTACGCCGCCCCTGCGTTCACATTTTTTTGTCGGAAGCGATCTTGATATCTGCAAAAGTAATTAAAATTATTTTCTCCAGCAATACCTCTTTTACCGATGTTCGTTTTTTTACACAGAAAGGAGCCCGGGGCTGACGCTGCCTCTGTGTGAGGTCGGCGCCAGCCCCGGGCTGTGTTATATGAGTCGGTTGGGGATGGGATTTGCTTAGATGTTCTCGGGCTCTACCATGAAGTGTTGGTAGGGATGATAGCAGGCCGGGCATTTCTCGGGAGGTGTGGTGCCTTCGTAGATGTAGCCGCATACGAGACATTGCCATTTTACGGGTTTGTCGCGTTTCCAAACGGTGCCGTTCTCGATACGCTCGCGCATCTTGTTGAAGCGCTCTTCATGGTGAGCCTCGATGGAAGCTATGGCCAGGAAGCGGTCGGCTATTTCATCGAAACCTTCGGATTTGGCCACTTTGGCGGCTTCGGTGTAGAATTCCACACCCTCTTTCTGCTCTTCAGAAGCGGCGATGGCGAGGTTCTTGACTGTATCACTGAGCACTCCGGAGTCGACTCCGACCGGACCATTTGCCACACCACCGTCTACGAGATATTGCAGGAATATCTTGCCGTGACGGAGTTCGTTGGCGGCTGTCTCGTTGATTATATTGGCGTATTGGAAGTATTTGTCTTTTTCGGCCTGCTGAGCATAGAATGTGTAGCGGGTCACGGCCATTGATTCCGCCACATAGGAAGCGGCAAGGTATTCGGCCGTCTTTGTGCCTTTTAGGCTTTTCTGAGGAGCTTGTGTGTCAGCCATAGCTTAATTTGATTTAGGTTTTGCATCTTTCATATCTCCGAAGCCGGATTGACCGACCTCTCCGGAGGCCTAATGGCCCGGCGTTATGGCTGTCAGACCATAAAAACCGTTCATCGGCTTCCGTCAGTATAACAATCCCACCTCTTTTTTAGTTCTTATATTACCATCTGACGTTGGGGGCGAGGCCCAATGATTACTCTGTTCCTCTCTCTGTTCCTCTCGCCGCCGCTACCCGATGTGACCGTCGCGCGCCCGGTCGCGACAGGTTAATTTTTAATCCTCATCCCCTCTACGATTGCGGTCGCGACAGGTCGCGCCCCTACAGGTTACAATTTCAAAGGCGATTATGCTGACTAAGTTACATGGGATTGTGCTGCAGTGCATACGGCATAATGACAGCACCGACATAGTGAGTCTCTACACTGAGCAACGCGGACGCGTGGCTCTGCTGGTGCGCATGGGCAGTTCGCGCAGCGCGCGCCTGCGGCGTGCGCGACTGTCGCCGCTGGCCATTGTGGCTACAGAGGTGAATTTCCGGGAATCGCGCGAATTGCAGTTCTCCGGTGAAATCACATCTCCCCACCCCTGGCGCACTCTCTATTTCGACCCTATGAAGAGCGCGATGACGATTTTCTTAGGGGAGTTCCTCAACCGACTGCTGCGCGAGTCGGATCCCGACCCTGCTATGTGGCGGTTTCTGCTACATGCCATCCATTCGCTCGACACGCTGCGGCGCGGCATGGCCAATTATCATCTGGCGTTTCTGATACGGCTGCTCCATTTCTGCGGCATCGAACCCGATATGACCACCTGGCGCCCCGACCGATACTTCGACCTTCGGGCCGGCACGCTGACCGACCTTCCCCCTCTTCACCGCGATGTACTGCTTCCGGAGGATGTGCGCCATCTGCCTCTGCTGATGCGCATGAATTTCCGCAATCTGCATCTCTACCGCTTCAACGTGGAGCAGCGGCGCCGGCTCCTCAACGGTCTGCTGCACTATTATTCGCTGCATCTCCCGGTAGGCGACGACCTTCGGTCGCTCGACGTGCTGCGTACCCTTTTCAGCTAAGACCCTGATTTTTCAGAAAAAAATCAGCCCGAAATTCACTTTATCAATTTGCAATTCAAATAATTATCATAACAAAGTTGCCTTCAGTCCGGCATTGCATTTTACAATGCCTAACCGGAACTGACTCGCCATTAGGTGAATTTAACATATCAGATTGAAAGGCCAAAAATCCATTTAAAAGAGTTAATTGCCTATGAATTAGTGCATTTTGTGGCCGAAAAATTTGCACATCCCCGAAAAAGTTATTACCTTTGCACGTGTTTTTCATGGTATTAGATTTAAGGTTAGAGGATTAGTTGTCGAGAGACAATTAATCTTTTTTCTTTTTCTACCCCTCCCCCCTCATCTCCAATCAATATACCGTAGGCTCCGGAGCGGCAATTCGAGCGAGTAAAACATACAGTGAGATATTGCCCTATGTGAGCTGCGCGCAGATGACTGCATACGGAAATCCCGGGCACTCCGATGATGCGGGTGTCCGGGATTTCTTATTTTTTCAAGTTGCCGAGGGGAAGTGATTCGCCGGGCTACGCCTTCGTCAATACGTCAGCGCGGGATATGCAGGTATTGGCTTGTGCTGACATGGAGTTGTGCTGACATGGAGTTGTGCTGACATTCCGGATATCAGAGCAGGTGGTGCTGCTTGGTCGGTGCGTCAGCGCAGTATCAGCATCGCGTCACCGTAGGCACCGAAGCGGTAACCTTCCTTTACAGCCACTTCGTAGGCATGCATCACGTTGCGGTAGCCGCCGAAGGCAGATACCATCATCAGCATCGTGGAGAGCGGCAGGTGGAAGTTGGTCACCATCGAGTCGCACACGGTGAAGTCGTAAGGGGGGAAGATGAATTTGTTGGTCCAGCCGCTGTAGGGCATGATATGACCGTTCATGCATACCGATGAGGCTATGGCGCGGAGCACCGACGCACCTACGGCACACACGCGGTGACTCGCATCCTTGGCGGCATTTACCATATCCACCAGATCACCGTCCACCACCATCTCCTCACTGTCCATACGATGCTTGGTGAGATCCTCCACATCGATGTCGCGGAAGTTGCCCTTGCCGCAGTGCAGCGTCAGGAAACCTCGCTCCACACCCTTGATTTCAAGACGCTTCATCAGTTCGCGGCTGAAATGCAGTCCGGCTGCCGGAGCCATTACGGCACCTTCCACTTCGGCGAAGATATTCTGATAGCGCTCCGCATCCTCGGGCTCTACCTTACGGGTGATGTATTCCGGCAGCGGAGTCTCGCCAAGGGCGTAGAGAGCTTCCTTGAACTCATCGTGCGGCCCGTCATAGAGGAAACGCAGTGTGCGGCCACGCGATGTGGTGTTGTCGATCACCTCGGCCACCATGCTGTCGTCTTCGCCGAAATAGAGCTTGTTGCCGATGCGGATCTTCCGGGCCGGCTCCACGAGCACATCCCAGAACTTATTGTCGACATTCAGTTCGCGCAGCAGGAACACCTCGATGCAGGCTCCGGTCTTCTCCTTGTTGCCATACAGGCGGGCCGGGAATACCTTTGTATTGTTGAACACCATTACATCACCTTCGTCGAAGAAGTTGATGATTTCTTTGAATATATGGTGCGTGATCTCCCCTGTGCGGGCATTCAGCACCATCAGACGGCACTCGTCGCGAGGCTCGGCAGGGTACTGGGCAATCAGATTATCGGGCAGTTTGAATTTAAACTGCGAGAGCTTCATTGTAGTGAAATGTAAGCTTATATCATCAGGCATTACACTCATTGTGGCTTGGTGTTTAGTGTTTGTGAGAGGGCTGCTGGCTTCCGGGCCTCAGCCGTTATGATCAAGGATTCTTTTTCGCATTTTGAGGGGAGCGGATGGGCTTCGAGCCATTCGGGATGGAGACTGAGCGGCACGCTGGCTATCATGTCGACGGCCTGCTGCACGCTCATGCAGTCGGCAACGCGCACGTTGCCCACGGCGGTGCGCCGCAGTTCGGTCAGATGCGCGCCGCTGCCGAGGGCCTGACCCAGGTCGCGCGCCAGGGCGCGTATGTAGGTGCCCTTGCTGCATACGATGCGCAGGCGCATGTCGCGCCCGTCGAAATCGAGCAGCTCGAACTCGTCGATTTCAAGCGGTTTGGCGGCAAGGGCCACTTCCTGGCCGTTGCGGGCATGTTCGTAGGCGCGGCGCCCGTCGATTTTCACGGCTGAGAACACCGGGGGCACCTGCATGATGCGCCCCGTGAACTTCGGCAGCGTCTCGAGGATCAGCTCGCGAGTCACATGCTCATAGGGGTAGGTGGCATCTATCTCTTTCTCAAGGTCGAAACTCGGAGTGGTGGCGCCGAGGCGCATCACGGCCTCGTATTCCTTGCGCCCGGCCTGAAGCTCGTCGATGCGGCGTGTGGCGCGCCCGGTGCATACGATGAGCACTCCGGTGGCCAGGGGGTCGAGCGTACCGGCATGTCCTACCTTAAATTTACGCACCCCGAGGCGGCGCTGCACGGCTCCGCGAATGCGCTTCACGGCGTCGAACGACGTCCACCCCAGGGGCTTGTCGATACCTAATACTTCTCCGGTCACAAAATCCATTCGTGTATAGAGGGTTGACAGGTTATTATACGTAATGTCACTGTTCAAGTAACTGATTTTTACGGCTTTTATTGTATGCCGAGATGTAATTTCATACCCCGGAGAATACTCCGGCGCATTGCGGCTCCTTTACCAGAGCAGGCAGATCACGCCCATTATCACGCAGTAGACGGCGAACCATATGAGCTTGCCGCGCTTCACTAACGAGAGCATCCATTTGCAGGCAGCGCAGCCGGTGACGAAGGCTGTGGCGAATCCGATAAGAAGCACCACCCAGGAGATGGCACCCTCGCTGCCGGCCGGAGCGCTTATCATGTCCTTCACATCAAGCAGAGCCTCGCCGAGAATCGGGATGATCACCATAAGGAAGGAGAAGGAGGCCACTTTCTCTCGCTTGTCGCCGATAAGGATACCGGTGGCGATTGTGGTGCCGCTGCGGCTGAGGCCGGGAAGCACGGCCACGGCCTGCGCGCAGCCTATCACGAAGGCATCGAGCCATGTGATGTCGCGTCCTCGTGCGGGAGATACCATCCGGCCGCCCGCCAGACGGTCGCTGAAGTGGGCGAAGCTGAGCAGCAGGGCCGTCACGATGAGGCATGTGCCTACGACTCCGAGTCCGTCGCCGAAGAATGACTCCACATATTCCTTGAAGAATACACCCACGATACCGATCGGGATGCAGGAGAGCAGAATCTTGCAGACATAGAAGAAGTCATTGTCCATGCGGAAGGTGAAGAAACTCTTGCAGAGACGCGAGAACATGGGCCAGAGCACCACTATCGTGGAGCATACGGTGGCGGCATGCACCATGATGTCAAACTGCAGTATGTCGTCTTTCGGGATATTGATGCCCAGTATTTCGCGGAATATCTCGAGATGTCCGCTTGATGAGATGGGGAGATACTCCGAGAGCCCCTGCACGAGGCCGAGTATGAGCGCGTCAAGCCAATCCATGGTTGCGTTGTGGTATTATTTTTTACGTTTCTGAAGTTTAATGTGTGTTCTCAGTGGAGGCCGGGGAGTCTGACGGCTCCGGAGCGGCGCCCGACTGCATGGCGGCAGGCTGTTGCGTTTCTGCCGGTTGTGGTTTCTTCACGTTGCGCGAGGGGAGGATTATGGCGAAGGCCATCAGGAGGAATCCGAGGAAGGCCAGGGCCGGACCTACCACTATGCGCCGGGTGGAGAAGATGTCGGGATTGAAACCGCCCTCCACACTGCTTGAGCCTCCGCACATCAGGATGAAACCTATGATTATCAATGCAAGGCAGCCGCCCATCATCATGAGATTGCGGCGCGGGAAAAGGGTGTAAGCCTGTGAAGTGTCTGACATAATGGCTCTATGGGTGAAATGTTATTCTGATTATCCGGGCAGCGGTCCGGAGGGAGTGACGTGTCACTGTCTCCCCGGGGAGGGGATGGGGGCGCTGCCCGTGGTGTCTTTATATTGCCGGGATGGCGGTGGGCTGGTGTAAGGGGACTGAAAAGTCAGCCGCCACCCTTCCCGCACCGGAATGCGGCAGGAATCAGTGGAACAGCTCGCTGTAATCCTTACGCAGATAGCGTGTGGTGGCTATGGAAGCTGTGAGGGCGCAGATTCCTCCTCCGATCACGATAAGCCCGACGGCGATAACCGCGTAGGCTTCCCAGCCTATCATCTGCCCCATCTCGTTGAATCCGGCCCGGGGCGCAAGCAGGAGCACTCCGCCGAGCACGGCTGCCGCTATAAGTCCGGCCAGCATCCCGGCGCAGCAGTTGCGCCATACGAGGGGGCGGCGTATGAAGCTGTTGGTGGCGCCTACGAGCTGCATCGTGTGGATGATGAAGCGGCGGGCGTAGATGGTGAGATGCACCGTATTGTTGATCAGCACAAACGATATTATGAGCAGCACCACGGCTATCACACCGAGTATCATCGAGAAGCGGCCGATATTGCTGTTCATCGTAGCCACGAGATCGCCTCCGGGCATGGCCACATCCTCCACTCCGGCCACGGCACGCAATTCCTTTTCCATCCGTGCGAGCGAGTCGGGCTCACTCCAGGCAGCGGGCATGGTGAAGGATATTTCGGGGGAAAGGGGATTTACGCCGAAGAGAGCCTCCAGGTCTTCGCCTGTATCGTCCTTCCAGGCCGCAAGGGCCTGCTCTTTGGTGATCAGGCGCGGATTGCGGCAGAACGGACGCGATTCGAGCAGCCGTAATGTGGCCTGCGCACCGTCGTTGCTGACGCTGTCGGCCATTATGACGCTGATTTCAAGACTCTCTTTCAGCCGATGGCTCTCACGGCGGGCTGCCGTAGTGACAAGGGCTATTATTCCGATTATAAGCAGCACAAGAGCCACGCTTACTATCGTGGTGGCATGAGCGGCCCAATACGAGATTTTTACTTCTTTCTGTTTTTTCATCTGCATGATATGCCACCCTGACAGATGATTATCGCATCTTCCGCAGGCGCGCACGGAACGCAAAGTTAATACTTCGCCACGTCTTTGTCAATACTTTCGGGCTTTTTTTGTATATTTGCAGTTGTATTTTTTTGTAATCACGTAGATGACTCCTGATTTTTCGCCGCGCAAGGCGGCTTTCTATACTCTGGGCTGCAAGCTCAATTTCGCCGAAACCTCTACAATCGGTAAAATCCTTTCTGACCGGGGATTCCGCCGGGCCCTTCCTGAGGAGACGCCCGATATCTGTGTGGTCAATACCTGTTCGGTCACTGAAATGGCCGATAAGAAGGGGCGCTCGCTCATCCGGCGCCTGTCGCGACAATGGCCTTCGGCCACGCTGGTAGTGACGGGTTGCTATGCTCAGCTGAAGCCGGAGGAGGTGGCCGCCATCGAGGGGGTGGATATCGTATTGGGGTCCAATGAGAAGCTGCGCATCGCCGAGTATCTCGACCGGTGGGAAGCCGGGCATGCCCCGATCGTGGAGTCGACCAGGGCGAAGGATATCACCGTATTCCGTCCCTCGTGCGAGCGGGGCGACCGCACCCGCTATTGGCTTAAGGTGCAGGACGGCTGCGATTATTACTGCACCTACTGCACCATCCCCTTCGCACGCGGGCGCTCTCGTTCGGGCCTTACGGCCGACCTGGTGCGCCAGGCGCGTGAAGCGGCTGAGGCCGGAGGACGCGAAATCGTGCTGACGGGTGTGAATATCGGGGAGTTCGGCAAGGATACCGGGGAGTCGCTGCTCGGGCTGCTGAAGGAGCTTGACGCCGTGGAAGGGATAGAGCGATACCGCATCTCAAGCATTGAGCCGAATCTGCTGACTGAAGAGATCATCGACTGGGTGGCCTCGGAGTCGCGGGCCTTTATGCCGCATTTCCATATCCCGTTGCAATCGGGGTCCGACACGGTGCTGCGGCTGATGAACCGCCGCTATGACACGGCGCTTTTCGCATCGCGCATCGCAGCCGTGCGACGCATGATCCCGGATGCCTTCATCGGTGTCGATGTGATTGCCGGAGCCAGAGGTGAGACCCCGGAGGAGTGGGAACGCTCGGTGGAGTTCATCCGCTCGCTTCCGGTGACGAGACTGCACGTGTTTCCGTATTCGGAGCGTCCGGGTACGGCGGCGCTGATGATGGATGCCCCGGAGGTGGCGCCCGCGGAGCGCCATAACCGCGCCGCCCGGCTGCAGAATATCTCTGACGGCAAACTGGAAGAGTATTTCCGCAGTATGACCGGACAGGTGCGCCCTGTGCTTTGGGAACATGTCGTGGCCGACCATAATACCGACAATCTCCCTTCGGAAAGGCGACTGATGTCGGGGCTGACCGACAATTACCTCCGTGTCGTGGCTCCGGCACGCCCGGAACTGATAAATACAGTCAGCCGCGTGCGCATCACCGGCATCGACCCGGAGCGTGACGAGACCCTTACGGCAATACATGCCGACTGACCCTGCCTCCTTCTCCCCCACCCGCGATAACACTCCGGATCCCGCCGACATCCCGGATTCGTAAAACTTTCCCCCTCTCCCCTCCTCTCTCCATACATGACATATATGAAGAAACTCGCTGTCATAATACTCAACTGGAACGGCCTCGCTCTGCTGAAGCAATTGCTTCCCGTGGCCGCACGATACACTATTTCGGAGGACTCCGACCTGATTGTGGCCGACAATGGCTCTACCGACGGCTCACCGGAATGGGTGGCCCGGGAGATGCCGCAGGTGCGGCTGCTGCGGTTTGAGGAGAACCTCGGATTCGCCGCCGGCTACAACCGCGCCATCGCGGAGACACGCTACCCTTTCACCATCCTGCTCAACAGCGATGTGGAGGTGACGCCCGACTGGTGGCGCCCGATGCTGCGATTTATGGAGGAACACCCGGATACCGGGGCGCTCCAACCGAAAATCCGGTCATATTACGACCGCGACTCTTTCGAATATGCAGGTGCGGCCGGTGGATACCTCGATAATCTGGGCTATCCGTACTGCCGGGGCCGGGTGTTCGACAAGGTGGAGCGAGACCGGGGGCAGTACGACGGCCCGGCCATCGATGTGGCATGGGCATCGGGTGCTGCCCTGATGGTGCGCACCGAGGTGTATCTGCAGCTTGGCGGACTGGATGCGGCTTTTTTCGCACATATGGAGGAAATCGACCTCTGCTGCCGGATGATAGGGGCAGGATGGAGGGTCTGCGCAATATCGGATTCGATGGTGTACCATATGGGAGGAGCATCGCTGCCGAAAGGGAATCCGAAGAAGACGTATCTGAATTTCCGCAACAATCTGCTGCTGCTCCACAAGAACCTACCGCGCCGGCGCGGACGCAAGGTGCTGCTGCTGCGCCGCCTGGCCGACACACTGGCTTTCTTTCTGTTCCTGGCCAAGGGGCAATGGGGCGATGCGCGGGCCGTGATACGCGCCCACAACGATTTCCGGCGCATGCGACGCAACTATACCGAGCATCCCGACACCGACCGGCTCCGCACCCTGCCGGGTGCCGACCGCAGTCTGCTGATCGACCATTATCTGCTCCACCGCCTCTGACGGAGCATAAACCTTAAGACTCCCGCGGCGTTATATATGTACAGATTCCACCCACTTTCACATCAACTCCCTAAAACCCGATTCCTATGGACAGACCTCTGATACTTGTAAGCAACGACGACGGATACCGCGCACGCGGCGTCCATGAACTCACCCGCCTGCTCAGCGAATACGGCGATGTGGTGGCCATTTGTCCCGAAGGTCCGCAATCGGGGAAGTCGATGGCCATAACCGTCAGCGAACCTCTGCGTATCACCCCCGTCGACGACTATAAGGATACGGAGCCGGGTGTGGAATGGTACCACGTCAACGGCACACCGACCGACTGCATCAAGCTGGCAATGCACACCGTGATGCACGACCGGCGCCCGACACTGGTATGCACCGGAATCAACCACGGATCGAACGCTTCGGTCAACGAGCTCTATTCCGGCACCATGGGAGCCGCCTTCGAAGGGTGTACCTGCGGCATCCCCGCAGTGGGATTCTCGCTCTGCGACCACTCTCTTTCAGCCGATTTCTCTACCATGCTACCATACATACGCCGCGTGGTGGAGATGATTCTCCGTCATGGGCTGCCGGAGGGAGTCTGCCTCAATGTCAACGCCCCGAAGGGTGGCCATATCGCAGGAATGCGCCTCACCCGCGCCTGCCGCGGGCACTGGAGCGATGAATATACCCGACAGACCGACCCCCACGGCCGACCGATCTATTGGCTGACCGGCACATTCATCAACGAAGAGCCCGACAATCCCGATACCGACGACGCACTGCTCGCCCAAGGCTTCGTGACAGTAGTGCCTACGATGCCCGAACGCTCCGCCGCTGCCTCGCTTCTGCCCGAATGGCTCGAGCAGCTCAACGTCAGCCACTGACGCCGCATAACGATGCGCCGGCCACGCCGATCCCCCCCGAACCACCCCCGCAGATGCCGTCAGAGGGATGGCAGCAGACGATTTCACACATCTCCTTGCCGCAAATTCATCTTTATTCTTATGAAATCACCTATTTTTTTGTAAATTTGCATTCGGGAGATGTTCAAAGGGAGGTCGGGCCGTATTAACCTATGCTACAGCCGCGGCCCAATGGTCTCTCTCCGGCTTCAACCATACTGCTAAGAGCCCCCAAAATGAAGATTTTCAAATCCACCCTCCTCCAGGAAATCGAGACGGCCACCTGCGAGGCACAGAATATCGACTCCCTCGAATTGCTTGAGCGCACGGCAAATGCCGTGTGCTATGAAATCATGTCGCGCTTCCTGCCCGGACAGCGCTTTGTGATAATCGCCGGCCCGGGCAACAACGGCGGCGTGGCGCTCGCCGTGGCACGCCTGCTCTTTGAACGCGGCTACCGCAATCTTGAAATCTTCCTTTTCAACACAGGTCCGCGACTGTCGCACGATTGCGATGAGGAGCGTAAGAAGCTCATTACAATCGACGGAATCGACTTCACCGAAGTAAGCCGAGAATTCACCCCTCCGTATCTCAGTGAGAACGATGTGGTGATCGACGCCCTGTTCGGCGCCGGACTCACCGGCCCGCTGGCCGGTGGATTCGCCATGCTCACACGCTACTGCAACGAATCCGGAGCCTTTATCATTTCGCTCGACATCCCCTCCGGACTGCATGGTGAGGAAAATATCAACATACTGAAGAGGGATGTGGTACACGCCAACCTCACTCTGGTCTTCCAGCTGCCGAGGCTTTCGTTTTTCCTCTCGGATAATGCCGACCTGATCGGCGAGTGGAAACTGCTCGACCTCGAGTATGACCAGACTAAGATAAAGGACCTGCATTCCGACTACATGCTCGTGGAAGCAAAAAGCGTGCGCCCGCTGCTGCGCCCACGCCGCCCATTCACCGGTAAACGCGACTATGGCTCGGCCATTATCTTCGCCGGATCTGTAGGCATGATGGGCGCCGCGGTGATGTGCGCGCAGGCCACCATGCGTTCGGGTGCCGGCCTGGCTACTGTGCACAGCGCCTGGAGCGGGATGAAAATACTGCAGACTGCCGCTCCGGAGGTGATGTTCGAACCTGACCGCAATGAGCATTTCATCACCGAC
Organism: uncultured Porphyromonadaceae bacterium; assembly: GCA_947176605.1. Lineage (GTDB taxonomy): Bacteria > Bacteroidota > Bacteroidia > Bacteroidales > Muribaculaceae > Lepagella. The sequence goes on along the minus strand of CAMWRH010000012.1, from coordinate 39,739 downwards.
ATGACCATACATCATGCCCACCAGGCTGTGGCCGTCGGACCCGGCATAGGCACCCGCGACAAGACAATTGATGCGCTTGAGGCTTTGCTGAAAAACTGCAAGATCCCCATGCTCCTTGATGCCGATGCCCTCAACTGCATCGCCAAGCGCCCCGCGCTGCTCACAATGCTTCCGCAGAACACCATCCTCACTCCGCATATCGGCGAATTCGACCGCCTCTTCGGCGAGCACCGCTCGGCCGAAGAACGCCTCCAGAAGGCAATCGAAATGGCCCGGCATTACAATGTGATCATCGTTCTGAAGGGGCATTTTACGGCTATCGTGCGCCCCACAGGCAGAGTCTATTTCAACTCTACCGGCAACCCCGGAATGGCCACCGGCGGATCAGGCGACGTGCTCACAGGTGTAATCGCTGCCTGCCTGGCCCAGGGGTACCGCCCGGAGCAGGCCGCTACCATGGGAGTATACATTCATGGCCTGGCAGGCGATCTGGCCGCCCAGGAGCTCGGTGAAGTAGGCATGACAGCTTCCGATATCTCCAATTACGTGGGACGCGCCATCCGGCTGATAATCACACGGGGAGAGCTCCCTAATCCCCTTTGACCTTCTCACACTTCATAATCTTCCATTCTTATGAGACCTATCATCGCCGCCGCAATGGCATTGTCGATACTGTCGGCCAATACTGCCGGCGCACAGCAGACCAAAGTGCTTACCGCCGACAAACATAATGAATACGGACTGGTATACTCTCTCCCGGTGACCGCGCTTGAAATCACCGTGACTGCCGTAAAGGAGACCTGCATCGCAGGCCCATACGCCAAGTATGCGAAGAAATATCTGGCCAACGACAACATCATCGCCGAAAGCGGTGAGCGATGGACCATGCAGACCGTCGAGGTGAGACCCTACGGCGCTGTCGACCCCGACTCAAGATACCTGATGCAGCTCAAACCCGGCTCCACTACTTTCATCAGTGTCGACCAGGACGGAATGCTGCTCTCCATCAACCGTGAGGCCGAATCACAGGCAACACGACGCGCGCCCGAAACCGCCGCACCCGTACGCCAGCTTACAGGTAAGGAATACCTGAAATATGTGGATGAGGATTTCATAGCATCACAATCGGCTGCCAAGCAGGCCCAGATGCTGGCCGAGAATATCATGGAAGTGCGCGACGCCCATATCTCGCTCACTCGCGGCACTGCCGACAACATGCCCACCGACGGACGCCAGCTCGAACTCATGCTCAATTCGCTCACCGATCAGGAGCAGGCCATGACGGCGGCTTTCACCGGAAGCACATTCTCCGAGACGGTCAGCCATACGTATACTTTCGTGCCGGAGGAGGACGGGGATGAAATCCTGTTCCGCTTCTCCGATTTCAAAGGATTCTGCGCCCCTAACGACTACGCGGGAGCCCCGGTGAAGATCAGTGTCAATGTCACGGCCGAAGGCTCGCTGCCGGTCGACGACAAGGGGCAGGAAAAGCAGATCCCGAAGGATGGCGTGAGATACTGCATCCCGGGTGCGGCGCAGATCGCCATATCGTTTGACGGCCAGACGCTGTATAACCGCGAACTGGAGTTCTCACAATTCGGAGTGATATTCGGACTGGCTCCCAATCTCTTCACTGACCGCAAGGAGCCTTCATATGCCATCTTCAATCCCGTCACCGGCGGACTGAAGGAGCTCGGCACAGTGCAGTGACGCACCTGCACACACCTATCCTGTCATACCTCTGTCATCTTCACCCCCACCGCACATGCAATCCTCCACAACTCTTAACGGCGCTTCGGCTCCGATGTCACTGCTGACATTTACGCAGACCATATCCCTGCACGTCAATTCCAATCCTGCCCTAAGAGAATGCTGGGTGATTGCCGAAATAGTTGATTTCCGCCGCAAAGGTCCCCATGCTTACGGTCAGCTGATAGAGAAGAATGAGGCCGGTGAGACAGTGGCCCGCATCTCTGCCACAATGTGGAAGGACAGTTTCTCACATATAGCACATAAATTCCAAGATGCGGTAGGGACGAAACTTGACAACGGCATGAAACTGCTTCTGAAGGTCTCGGCCAGCTGCAATCCACTCTACGGACTGTCGGCAAACATCACAGATATCGACCCATCCTATACCCTCGGCGACATGGAGCGGCTGCGACGTGAAATCCTGGAGCAGCTGAAGAAGGAGGGTATTATCGATGCCAATAAGCGGATGGCAATGCCCGCAGCCCCGCAGCACATAGCAATCGTATCTTCCGATGGTGCCGCCGGATACGGGGATTTCATGAATCAGCTCATGGCCTCGGGATTCGCTTTCTATCCGCTGCTTTATCAGGCTACTCTGCAGGGGGAGCGCACCGTGCCATCAATCATGGCCGCACTCGACCGGATTGAGGAGCATTCGGATTTCTGGGACTGTGTGGTGATAATACGCGGCGGTGGCGCCACTTCCGACCTTAACGCTTTCGACAATCTCGAGCTGGCGCGCCGTGTGGCGCTTTTCCCGCTCCCTGTCATCGTGGGTATCGGACATGAGCGCGACAATACGGTGCTCGACTATATAGCCCACACGCGCTGCAAGACTCCCACCGCCGTGGCGGCCTATCTCATCGATTCTCTCACACGGGCCGGACAACGCGCCGATGAACTGACCCGCGCCATAGTGGAACGCACACGCTCCCATGCCGCCGGCGAGAACCAGAGGCTGGCCCATCTTGCCGCCATGATTCCGGCGCTGGCTCCGGCCCGCATCAACGCGGAGAAGCATCGGCTCGACCGCCTGTCGGCCCTGCTGTCGGGAGCAGCCCAAAACGGTCTGACACGCGCCGGCAACCGTCTGGCTGACATCGTGTCGCGCATCGCAGGCGGCTCATCATCCCTGCTCGCATCCCAACGCACCATGCTTGAGGCAATACCGCAGAAAATCGGGAATGCCGCCGCTCAACGCCTCCTCCTGGAGCAACGACACCTTCAGTCGCTGGCCGGGATGGTGGATGTGCTAAGTCCTACTGCCACACTGCGGCGCGGCTACTCCATCACCCGCATCGGCCGGAAGGCGGTGAGAAGTGTGGAGCAGCTACCCCCGGGCACCACCATGGAGACAATCCTCCCCGACGGAAGCGTACAGTCTATAACCATCACACCATCAGAATAATATGACACCACAGGAAATTGACAAAATGAGCTACAGCGAGGCCGTGGCCAGGCTCGAACAGATTGTCGGCAGCATGCAAAGCCCAGACTGCGATATCGACCGCCTGGCAGAATACACCTCCACAGCACTTGAGCTGCTGAAACACTGCAAGGCGAAGCTGCATCACACGGATGAAGCGGTGCAGAAAGCCCTGAAGGCCCTGGCAGCCGACAATTCATAAGCGTCCCCGCCTCTTGCGCAGGGGAGTCGGTGGAGAGCACCCGCTCCTCTCTGCGCTGAGGTTCAGTCGCGGTAATACACGCGCTTCACACGGGGCGAGACCGAAGTCAGCACCTCATAGGGTATCGTGTCGAGCACGTCGGCAAGACGCGATATCGGCATATTGCGGCCGAATACCTCCACCACATCTCCTACATGGCAGTCGATTCCGGTGACATCTATCATGCACGCATCCATGCATATATTGCCCACCGTAGGCGCTTCCTGACCGTTGATGAGCACTTTGATGGCTCCGTTGCCGAAATGGCGGTTCATCCCGTCGGCATATCCGATGGGGATGGTGGCCACACGCGAGGGGCGCTTCAGCTCTCCCCTGCGGGCATAGCCCACGGTGGTGCCTGCGGGCCATTCGCGCACGTGTATCACCACGGTCTGAAGCGTGGCCACAGGCTCGAGCGGACGCTCTATGTCTGCCGGAAGCGTATTGACCCCATACAGCCCTATGCCGAGGCGCACCAGATCGTAATGATACTCCGGGAAGCGCAGTATTCCCGCCGAGTTGAGCACATGACGCCTGAAAGGCTCCTCGCTGCGCGAGAGCATATAGTCGGTGCAGCGGCTGAAGCATTCAAGCTGCATCCGTGTATAGTCATCCATATCGGTCATGTCGGCAGTGGCAAGATGGGAGAATACGGTAGCCACACGCACGTTGGTCTGGGAGGCGAGGGTATCCATAAGGGCAGGAAGCTCCTCCTCGATGAATCCCATGCGGTGCATCCCGGTGTCGAGCTTGATATGCACCGGATAATTCCTGAGTCCCTCGGCCACAGCCTGGTGTATGACATCCTGCAGCATGGCCGCGTTGTAGATTTCAGGCTCAAGACGGTTGGCAAACATTGTGGTATAGTCGGCCACCCTGGGATTCATCACCATTATCGGCATCGTGATGCCGCGCTCGCGCAGGGCCAGCCCCTCGTCGAGCACAGCCACAGCCAGATACGCCGCTCCGGCATCCTGAAGGGTCTTGGCTATCTCATAGCTTCCCACTCCGTAGCCCGAGGCCTTGACCATGGCGATCATCCCGGTTGTGGGGGGCACATGGCTGCGGAAGTAGTTGTAGTTGTGGATCAGCGACTCCAGATTCACCTCAAGATGCGTCTCATGCGTGCGCACTTCCATGATTTCCGAAATCCCCGACAGGTCGTACTCAGGATTCCCCTTGATAAGCACGCAGGAATTCTCAAAGGGGCATTCCTTAAGATAGTCAAACAGCATCTGCGGCGTATAGAACGAACGGAAATGCCGCCCGAACATACGGTCGTATCTGCGCATTTCGGCTCCGACGCCTATAATGCGGTCCACTCCCCGCTGCATCAGCATCCGTGCTGCCTTTTCGTATTCCTGGCGGCCGCTGCCATGCCCTTTGTGCTGGAAGGGGGTGAGCACCACCACTGTCTTCTGACGCGGTGTGCGGCGGCGCATCATGAAGTCGACGGCAGGTTCAAGCGAGGAGAAATCGGATGTATATGAATCGTAGATCAGGCTGCAGCCGCGCTGGCCGTCGACCACGCTGAGGCGCGTGGATATGGGATGCACCTCGCGGAAGTTGTCGATGATTGATTTTACGGGCACCTTGGCCGACACCATGTAGGTCAGGGCCGCGCAGGCATTGCGCAGGTCATGCTCATCCTGCACATCGACTTCGATGGAATTCAGCTCTGCGCCTGAAATGAAACTTATTTTCTGCAGCTTGCGGCCACGGCGCTCCACCGGGGTCACTCCGATGATGCGCACACGGGCGCCGAAACGGTTCTGGCTTGTCCAGGTGAAATGCTCCACATCTTCGGGGAGTGATGCGGCTGCCTGTGCCACCTCAAGGTCGTCGGCACAGTAGATCACCCGGCGCACCGACGGAGCGGCTGCCAGCGACAGTTTCTCGGCCACCTTCTCTTCATGTGAGGCAAAACCTTCGTCATGCTCATCATCGATCGATGTGATTATCACCACATCGGGGCGGATACACTCTGCCAGACGCGCCATCTCACCGCTGCGGGATATGCCGGCCTCTATGAGCGTCAGACGCGTATTGCTGTTGATTTCCCACATCGACAGAGGCACTCCTATCTGGGAATTGAAGCTGCGCGGACTGCGCACCGTATTGCGTAATGACGACATCAGCTGGAAAATCCACTCCTTGAGGGTGGTCTTCCCCTTTGAGCCGGTGATTGCCACTACCTCACCCCCCATCGAGCGGCGCCGGCGCGTAATGCTCTGCAGCGCCGCCACGGGATCGGGATGCACGAGTATCACGGCATCCGCCGCATCCTCCATATCCGCCGGCACCGCAGGCGCTACGAAACAACGCACCCCCTTGTCGTAAAGAGGGCGCATGAATCGGGTGGCATCAGTCGAAGCCGACGGTATTGCAAAAAAGAGCGTCCCTTCCGGATTTGCAAACGACCGGGAGTCGGTCAGCAACCGCTCGATCACGATATTGGGAGTGTTCTCCGGAAGTTCGGCGCCGATGAGGCGAGCTATTTCCCCTATGGTTGTGTTCATGGAAATTCATGTGTTAAGTACGGGTCGGGAAGAGAGTCGTGCGGCGGCTCAGAAACGCCGGCAGGTAATCACGTTCTCGCCGATACGCATCACGAGGGTCTTGTTGTCGAGCTCAAGCACTGTCATGCTCACCGGATTCTCATCTATCCCCCAGGGGCGTATCAGCGACATGCCGTAGGAGTCGGTGTCGTAGGGGAAGTCGAGGATATAGTCGGGGTCTTCGCCGCTGACGTTGGCGGCATAGCGCCCCTGCGACTGGGTGTCGTCGGATGAGCGTGTGAGCTGGAGCACGTTCTGGTCGAAATTGTAGTACAGGCGCGGTTCGAACTCCGTCTGCGGCTCCTCTCCCGGGCGCTCTATGCTCATCACCTGCCACATGGCGTGGATTTTACCCATCCTGTTGCTGCGCGAGCAGGAGGCTCCCACTGTGGCGAGCGCGGCGAGAATCAGCAGGAGTAACGTGACTGCGCCCGTCAGCCGTGGGCGACGCGGAGCGGAGGCGGATGTAACTGTGTGGTGCATCTGACAATAAATGATGAAACTTGAGCCACCTTGCGGTGGCTCAAGTCTTGTTATTTCGTCCGGTCAATGTGCGGTGCCGGCGGCCGCTGCGGCGGGGCCGGGCCGACGCATATCGCGGGGCGTTGCTGTTGTGTTATGGCTTGGGGGCCGACCGATTACTCAGCCTTGCCTTCAGAGCCAAGCACGTTGATGATTTTGTGCTTGTAGAGTTTCTCCATCTCGTCGCGGGCCGGACCGAGGTATTTGCGCGGGTCGAACTCTGCGGGCTTCTCTGCGAATACCTTGCGCACGGCTGCTGTCATGGCCAGACGGCTGTCGGAGTCGATGTTGATCTTGCATACGTCCATCTTCGCAGCCTTGCGGAGCTCTTCCTCGGGGATACCGATTGCGTCGGGGAGCTTGCCGCCGTTGGCGTTGATGATGTCCACGTATTCCTGGGGCACTGAAGAAGAGCCGTGGAGCACGATGGGGAAATCAGGCAGCTTGGCCTCTACGCCCTCAAGCACGTCGAATGCCAGCGGCGGGGGAACGAGACGGCCTGTCTTCTCGTCGCGTGTGCACTGCTCGGGAGTGAACTTGTAGGCACCGTGAGATGTGCCGATCGAGATGGCGAGGCTGTCGCAACCTGTGCGGGTCACGAAGTCGATCACCTCTTCGGGATCGGTGTATGTGTGGTGGTCGGAGCTTACCTCGTCTTCCACGCCGGCAAGTACGCCGAGCTCGCCCTCTACAGTCACGTCATACTGATGAGCGTAGTCTACCACTTTCTTTGTCAGGGCCACGTTCTCCTCATAGGGGAGGTGTGAGCCGTCGATCATCACTGAAGAGAAACCGTTGTCGATGCAGTCCTTGCAAAGCTCAAACGAATCGCCGTGGTCGAGGTGAAGCACGATCTGGGGATGCTCCCAGCCGAGTGACTTGGCATACTCTACGGCACCCTGCGCCATGTAACGGAGCAGAATCGGGTTGGCGTAGTTGCGCGCACCTTTCGATACCTGAAGGATTACGGGAGATTTAGTGTCGGCAGCGGCCTTGATGATGGCCTGGAGCTGCTCCATGTTGTTGAAGTTGAACGCCGGGATGGCATAGCCACCGTGTACGGCCTTTGCGAACATCTCTTTGGTGTTGACCAGACCGAGTGATTTGTAATCTACCATGGTAAATTATATAGTTTGATTGTCTTTGTTATTACTGTAACAATAGTGACGCGCTGAGGTTACGCTCCACACTGCAAATTTAGTAATTTTTTTGCAATTCAGCTTTATTTCACCGTAATATTTCGCATTCCGGGAGTGGTCAGCCTACTTTCGGCGCAGCGGCCAGAGAGAGTATCAGCTGCAGTGTCTCGCGGTTGTGGGGCGATGTCTGCAGATGGCGCTGTGTGGCGGCCAGTCGGTGCAGGTCGGTGCCGGTGAGTTCGGCCATGCCGTTGCGCAGCAGCCATTCGGCTTTGCCGCGGGCTGTCTCGCCGTACATCCCCACGGTCGACATCATGTTGATCTGAAACAGCACGCCGCGGCGGCGCAGGTCCTTGTAGTCGGCTTCGTTCATGTAGCGGTAGCGCTCGGGATGGGCAAGCACGGGATAGTAGCCGGCCGACTGTATGTCGTCGATCATGTCGTCGAAGTCCATCGGCGGATTGAAGTAGGAGGTCTCTACGAGCAGATGGGTCCCCTCCTCTCCTATCGGCATGAGCTGACGGGAGTCGAGGCGCTCGCGGAAGAGGGAGTCGAGCATGTGCTCGGCGGCAAGCCGGAGTTCCACTTTGCCGTCCCAGGCCTGCTGCAGCTCGGCGAACCGCGCACGCAGTTCTTCGGGAGTATTCGGGTAATCTTCCATTATGTGGGGGGTGAGCCATACGCGCTTCACTCCCATCTCGTCGTAGGCCCGCAGCGTGGCGAGCGAGGTCTCCATGTCGGGCACTCCGTCGTCGACTCCCGGCAGGATGTGGGAGTGCCAGTCGGTAAATCCTCCCATTATGCCGCCTTTGAGCAATGTGTCGACGCGTTTCTTAAAGGGCCATATTGCCATAATTCTGTTTTTAGTGTATGGTGGGGTTAATGAGTGTCGCGGCGCATACCATCAGATACGCCGAAGAATAGCCCTGGGGCTATTCTTCAAGCGACTGATAGTTGCCGTAAGTATAGTATGAGCTGTGGGCGGCTTCGGTGCCGTTGAGGAGTATGCTCATACGCGTAAGTTTCTTTTCGTTGTAAAGGTTGGTAAGGTCGGATATGGCCTTGCGCTCGAGCAGTCCGGCACGCACCACGAATATCGTGGCATCGGCATAGCGGTTGAGCAGCTGGGTGTCGACCACGACGTTGACCGGCGGACAGTCTACCATGATGACGTCGTATCTGTCGCGCACGGCATCAAGCAGTTTGCCGAACTCCTCCCCTTCGAGCAGCTCCGCGGGGTTTGGCGGGCGCTTGCCGATCGGGATGATGTCGAAATCCTTGAATCCTTCGACGGGATATATGATGCGGTCGGGATCGGTGACATTGCCTGTCAGGAAGGCTGCAAGGCCGCGGTGCGGTGAGCCTACGTAAGTAGAGAGTGACCCGTGACGCAGGTCGCCGTCGATAAGCAGCACGCGCTTGCGCTTGAGAGAGAAGGAAGCGCCCAGGTTGTAGGCCACGAACGATTTTCCGCTGCCGGGATTGAACGATGTCACCATCAGCACCGGATGCTCGTGGGATTTGCCGAGCATCAGGTCGATGTTGCTGCGCACCACGCGGAATGCCTCGTTGGGCACGTCGCGTTTCCCTTCGGCCACGATGGGACGCGGGGTGTCGATTTCTTCCTGACGCTTGCGCTTGCTCTGGATGAGCTTGCGCAGCCTGTGCTTTTTGCCGATCTGGGGGATCTCGCCGGTGAAGGGTATCGGGAGATTCTCGAGGTCGCGGCGTCCGCGCACCTTGTTGTCGCATACGCTCACGAAGTATATCACCACTGCCGGGAGCATCGCGCCGAGCACGGCGCAGATGAAGATCACCACGAATTTACGCGGTGCCACGGGCACGCGGGGTCCGTAGGGAGGGGTGATGATGCGGGTGTTGTAGGCGTTGTATCCGAGTGAGATATTGTTCTCTTCGCGCTTCTGGAGCAGGAAGAGGTAGAGTGCCTCCTTTACGGCCTGGTCGCGCTTGATCGATCCGAGATAACGCACCTGCTCCGGAGTGGCGGCGAGCTGGGCCTTGTTCTGGGAGTCGGCCCCTTCGAGGTTCTTGAGGTTGGCCTGTAGTGTGCCTACCTGCGCGTTGACGGATTTGAGCAGCGACTCGCGCATACCTTTGATCTGGTTGTTGTAGTCGGCCACGATGGGGTTCTCTTCCGATGAGTTGGCCAGAAGGTTGTTGCGCGTCAGCAGCAGGGTGTTGTAGTCGGCTATGAGTTTTTCGAGCGCCGCGCTACCCATGCCGGTGTTGACCGGCACCACCGAGCTGTGGTTGGACGGGTTGGCGATATAGTCGCGGATGTATTTCGCCATGGCGAGCTGATTGCTCACTTCGAGTATGGATTTGCTTACCGATGCACCCTCTTCCATGTATTTGCGGGCGGTCTGCTCCACGTCGGGGATCATCTTGGCGCTCTGGTAGTCGGCTATGTCGGTGTCCACGTCACGCAGTTCGCCGATGAGTGATTTGAGGCGCTCGTCGATGAATTTGGATGTGGCCACAGCCATGCGGTTCTTGTCGCGAAGCCAGAATTCGTTGTATACTTCCACGACGGTGTTGAGTACGTCGGTGCTGCGCTGCACGCTCACGTCGTCCATCGTCAGGTCGATCACCTCTGCGTCGGCATTTGCCAGGTCGCCTTTGAGTTTGGCGCTATAGGTCTCTACGGCGCCTGCGATGCTGCCTACCGTCACACCGATGCGCACTTCTTCGGTGCGGTCGTTGGTGTATGATCCGTTGGGGCGCAGGGCTATCGTGCCGACGGGGGTGTGTATGTCGCCGAAACCGAGTTTCCCTTTCACTTCCTTGTCGAATTCCTGGACGGTGCCGTCGGGGAGATTCTTCACGAATTTATCGAGTATGTAGGAATCGTCGGGCTGCAGCGTCATCACGAAACCGAAGGATACGGGTTCTTCCGACTGGGGCACCACCACTTCCATCGGCGAAGTCTTGCCGTAGAGGGTGGTATTGCGGGGGAATCCGAGTTTGGTGACGTTGATGTTGAGTCCGAGCCGGCGCACGACCTCATCCATCACTGCGGGCGACTGGAGCGAAATCAGTTCGTTGTATACGTTGGAGCTTGCTCCGCCGATGCCGAACCCCTTGAATGCGCTTGCCACATCAAGTCCGCCACTGTTGTTCTCATCCTGTATCAGCACCGACATCGTGCGGCTGTACACAGGCTGCTGACGCACTACGTAAAGCACACCGAGCGCCACGAAGAAAATCACCGATAGCACAAACCATTTCCATTGCGCAAGGCATGTGATCAGGAATTCTTTCAGTGAGAAAGCGTTCGCGTCGTCGGGGACGACGACTGTCTGGGCATTCTTTTCCATCTATATCTCGATATCTTTTCTCTTAAATCCGTTAATCATGCTCCCGGGGCGATCGGACCTTTCGGGAGCTGTAATCTGTAATGTTGGGGCGGCCGCCGCGGCTGTAGCAAGAGCGAAGCTGCTATCCTGTCAACGAGCCACGTTCACTATAAGTACGGCCACTGAAGTGAGCACCGATACGACCGACATCCAGAATCCGGCCGAGAGGGCGGTGTTACCGTTGACGGTGGTCTCGCGCTTGCGGTAGTCGTTGGGTTCTACGTATACCACATCGTCCTGCTGCAGGTAGAAGGCGGGATTCTGCAGGAGTTCGTTGCCTTTGGTGAGGTCGACGACGTATACCTTCGTGGTGTCGCCTTCGTTGCGGAGCACACGCACGTTGGTGCGCTGTCCCTGTATCGTGAGGTCGCCGGCCATCGAGAGGGCGTCAAGAAGAGTCACTTCGTCGCGGTTCATCAGATAGCGTCCGGGCATCTTCACCTCACCGAGCACACTTACGCCGGTGTTGATGAATTCCACCACTACGGTGGGATCCTTTATCAGATTGCGTCCCATAAGCTCTCCCTTTACGAATCCGGCGAGCTCACTGCGGGTCATTCCTTCGACATGCAGCTCTCCGAGCACGGGGAAATCTATGTTGCCCTGCGGATCCACGGTATAGCAGTTGATCCCTTCGTTGGCGATGCCGTTGTTATAGTTGGAGTTGGTGCCGTTGTATACGGCGCCGCCTTGACCCAGACGGCTTGTGATGGAGGGGAGATTGAAGAGTGCGGCCAGCTGGGGGTCTTTCGAGCTGACGGTGATCTGCAGCTTGTCGTCGGGGCGCACCTTTATCTGCTGTCGCGCACGGTTTTCGACCTGCGTGACGGTCTGGAAATCATCAAAATACGCTATTTCCTTCGGTGTGCCGCAGCTCGCCAGAAGTATCACAAGAGCTGCCAGCAGCCCGATATGTAAGGAGAGTTTCCTTGTATTCATGATGCAGTTTTATTCAGCGTTTTGACCCGGTGAGGCGGAGTGTCGGGCCGGAGCGGCCGGCCTGACGCACCTGCGGGTGCGGTTGTTAATCTTTAGTGTTAACGTCCGTAGCGGGCGTTTATTACCTTTTCGACATCCTTTCTATCCTGCGCCCCGCATCGGGGTGCGCATCGCTACTCATACAGTCTGCATCCGAGCCGCTTCTCTCGGATGCGTATGGTGCGCGTAAGTATCATGTTGACCGCAATCCATATCACGATATCAAGCAGCACGAGCAGGTTGATGTCCACCATCATTGAGAGCGCAAGGTTGATGGCAAGCAGCAGCATGGCGAAACTGAGTATCACCGTCAGCGCAGCCGCCGGCGAGAGGCCGAGGGCAAGCAGTTTGTGGTGGATGTGGCTGCGGTCGGGCATGAAGGGGTTGCGGTGGCAGCGAAGGCGTCGGCAGAATACGCGTGCCACATCAAACAGCGGCACAAGCAGCGGCGATATCGCCACTATCATCGGGTTGACATCGGTAAATTCCTCTTTGGCAAAGGGGTATTCGGTCACGTTGACGGCCAGGAATACGAGCACCATACCTATGGTGAGCGAGCCGGTGTCGCCCATGAATATCTTTTTGCGGCGCACGGCTTTGCCGAATACGTTGTAATAAATAAATGGCAGCAATGAGCCTACCGCTCCAAATGCCACCATCGAATATATGTATTTGCCACCAAGATAGAACACCATCCCGTAGAAAAGCAGCGCCAGGGCCGACAGCCCTGCTGCCAGTCCGTCGATACCGTCTATGAGGTTGATGGCGTTGACCACCATCACTACCGCTACTATCGTCACAGGCCACCCCACATAGATGGGGAGTGTGCCCAGTCCGAACAGTCCGTAGAAATCCGACACCCATACTCCCGACCCTATGAGCAGGGCCGAGGCAAGTATCTGAAACAGGAATTTGGCTCCGTAGCGCACTCCGATAAGGTCGTCGGCTATGCCGACAAGGAAGAGCAGCATCAGCGAGCATATCAGGAAGAGCAGGGGCACGAGCGTGGTTTCGAGTGCAGAGAGCATCTCGGTGCTGTTGACTATCAGCACAAGCCCCACTGTGGCCAACACCGAGAAGATGATGGCCGGAACAAAGGCGATTCCCCCCAGACGCGGCACCTCCCCGGTGTGGACCTTACGGGCATCATGCCCGTCGAAAAGCCGTTTGCGGAAAGCGATTACCAGAATCTGGGGTATCAGCATACCGGTCAGCACGAATGCCAGACCAAATGTCAGCAGATTATTTATTAGCCAGTGTTCCATAAAGTTAGTAGCGCCTTGCGGCTGTCATGACCGCAGATAATGGCGCGCTCGGCCACCACGTGCGGCTGAAGCCTACGTGTCAGCGTCTGCAAAGGTAGTATTTTTTTTTGAATTATCATCTATATTCCTCCTTAAACCATCGCTGACGGGGCTTACTTTTTGGAAACTTTTTTATTTATTAGAAGGTCTTAGTGTCACCGCCAATCCCGCGTTACCTGTGATGCCGACATGCCAATCCCCCTCTTCGCTCCGCTTTTGCGAATTGAAGAAGGGGATGCTTTTTTTATCAGTTTTCTCTTTACCGGCCCACCGCCGATGCACTTTTCAGCGCACCATAACGGTCATCGTGCTCTCGGCCACCTGCACCAGATAGACTCCTTTCGAGAGTCCGTCATACACTCCGTCACGCCCCCGGCAAGCCACGCCGTCGGCACCGAATACGCCGCCCTTGAGTTCACATTTTTGTTGGAAGCGGTATTATGCAGAGTGTGGCCTTCTGCCCTATTCTTCGGTTGATCTGGCTTTATCTTTCTATCAGGCGGAGGTAGGCGCGGGCTACCGATTCGGCTGCAAACCGACTGCTGACGGATTCATACATCCGGCGGCGCAACCCTTCGGCATCGGCCGCAATCATGGCGGCTCCGCGCATGATGGCCCCTGCCATCCGCCGGGCATTGGCTGCGGCATCGTCGGTGCGCTCTACTATCAGTCCGGTCTCTCCATCGGTCACGATATCGCGCTGACCTCCGCTGCCGAATGTGACGGGCAGACACCCGTAGGCCTGTCCTTCGACCAGTGTCCCGGGCAGGGTCTCGAATCTGGATGTGGATACCACTATGTCGCTGCGGCAGTAGAGCGATACGATGTCGGCCGGATTGCGGAGCATCCCGGCATATTCTACCGGGAAGGGGATGCGGTCAATCAGTGAGGCATCGCGTATGCCCCCATAGAGCACCACTTTTACTTTACCTTCCGCAGCAGCGGGCCATTCTTTTTTGAGCACCCGCAGTGTCTCTATGAATGTGGGGAAGTCTTTTACCTCGTCGTCAAGCCTGGCAGCTCCGAATATGAGACGTATCTCTCCGGGGGCACCCTCTACCCGGTGTATCTCTTGGCGGGCCGGGAGGTGGAAGGGATTGGGGATCACGCTTACGTCCTGCCCGGCAAGGAGGGTGGATTCGGCTCCCTTGGCGGCGAGCCACGAACTGACGGCCACAAACCGTATCCCTCCCGGCACGCCGGCGTAGAGGCGCTCTTTGCGGAGGCTTACGGCATGCGAGAGGTCGCGTGGCGAGCCGCGACGGCCAAGCAGCGGACACGAGCCGCAATGCTGCGGCAGCACGTAGCCCCGGCATGCTCCGGCATGGTGGCAGAGTCCGGTGAGGTTCCACATGTCGTGCATGGTCCAGATGAGTTTTGCGCCCCAATCGGCAAGGCGGCGTATGCCGCGCAGGGAGAGCACTCCCTGGTTGATCCAGTTGAGCAGCACTGCATCGGCATCCTTTACGAGGGGATGACGGCTAATGTCGATTCCGGCTTCGGCGGCATCAAGGCGGAAGAGTGTGGAGCGGTCGAAACCGTTGGCCAGCGCTATCCGCAACCTGTCGGCAAGGAATGCCCCTTTAAGGCGCCATGCGGGGGCAAGAAGCTCTACGTATGGGGAGTCGGTGAGCTTTTCGGCCACGAGCATCCGGGCATCCACCCCTATGGAGCGCAAAGCCATCATAAGGCGGAAGGATACTACGGCGGCTCCCCCCGTGGAATCTGATTTATTTACGATTATTATCTTCATTTCGCTTCGCCGGGGATGTGGCTGTCGGCAGGTATCCGCTCAAGGCGGTCGAATGAGTACCGGAGTCCGGAGTCTTCGTGGGGTTCGCTGTCGGCGAGCCGCCATTGTGCGGGGTCGACAGGGGGAAACCATGTGTCGCATTCCTCTGCCACGGCATCGATGCGGGTGAGTTCGAGCACATCGGCCAGCGGCATGGCATCGGCATATAGCGCTCCCCCACCGATTATGAATACATCCTTTCCGGCGGCTTCGGCGGTGGCTGAGGCCGACTGCAGGGCGGCTTCGAGCGAGGTGAAGATGTCGGCCCCGTCGGGGCGGTAGGCGGCGTTGCGGCTTACCACGATGTTGCGGCGCCCGGGGAGAGGGCGCCGCGGGAGCGACTCCCATGTGTTGCGCCCCATCACTACGGGTGCGCCCATGGTGAGGGTCTTGAAGTGGCGCAGGTCGGCCGGGATATGCCAGAGCAGATTGCCACGGCATCCGATTCCTCCGTCGGCTGCCACGGCGGCTATTAGTGTAATCATACGGATACCTGGGCTTTGATGGGTGGATAGGGGTCGTAACCTTCGAGGGTGAAATCTTCGTAACGGAAACTGAAGATATCATTTACGTCGGGGTTGAGGCGCATCCGGGGGAGCTGGCGCGGGGTGCGCGAAAGGAGTTCGTTGACCTGCTCGAGGTGGTTGAGGTAGATGTGCACGTCGCCGAAGGTGTGGATGAATTCGCCGGGCTGCAGTCCGCATACCTGGGCCATCATCATGCATAGCAGCGCGTAGGAGGCGATGTTGAATGGGACGCCGAGGAAGCTGTCGGCGCTGCGCTGATAGAGCTGCAGGGAGAGGCGGCCGTCGGCCACGTAGAACTGAAACATGGCGTGGCACGGCGGGAGGTTCATCCTGTCGAGGTCGGCTACGTTCCAGGCGCTTACGATGATGCGGCGGGAGTCGGGGTTGTGGCGTATCGCCTCTACGGCCTGGCTGATCTGGTCGATGAATCCGCCGTCGTAATCGGGCCATGAGCGCCACTGGTAACCGTAGATGTGGCCGAGGTCACCGTCGGGACCGGCCCATTCGTTCCAGATGCGCACGCCGTGGTCCTGAAGGTAACGCACGTTGGTGTCGCCGGCCAGAAACCACAGCAGTTCGTGGATTATGCTTTTGAGATGGAGTTTCTTCGTGGTGAGCAGTGGGAACCCTTCGCTGAGGTCAAACCGCATCTGATATCCGAATGTGGATATGGTGCCGGTGCCGGTGCGGTCGTCCTTGCGGTGGCCGGTGCGGAGTATGTGGCGAAGCAGGTCTTGGTATTGTTTCATTGCCGGGGTGTTTGGGTTGCTTTATGATGGCGGGGCCTACCGGAGGCCGGGGGTGTCACGGTTCGGTGCCGTCGAGGCGCTTTTTCATCAGGGGGTTGATGCGGCGGTTGCGGGTGCGCTGCAGGTTGATGGCATCGTCGGCGCATACCTTGAGGCAGTCGAAGCAGCGCACGCAGCGCTCGTTGTCGACGTATCGGCCGGCCACCTTGATACTCTGTGTCTTGCATGCCTCTTCGCAGCGCATGCAGTTGGTGCATCGCTCGGGATCTATCTCTATGTGATATAGCGAGAAACGCGACACGCATCCGAGCACTGTGCCTATCGGGCACACTTCGCTGCAGAAGCGGCGCCCTCCCCACAGGGCGGCGAGCCATACGGCGAGGAGCACGGCGGCGGCGAAGGCCACCCCTATCGCCACATGAGCGGAGAAGAGCAATGCCGGGGAGGCGGCTTCGGGATTGGTGGCCCTGGCGGCGGCACGGACCATGTTCCATGGCTCTATGGTGGCGGCCACTCCGGTCATGCCGAGCAGCAGGCACACGACGTAGGCGAGCAGCACCGGGAAGCGGAGCTTCCCTTCGCGGCGGTAGCGGAAGGGGCGGATGAGGCGGCTCCGCCCCGGAGCCGGGGGGGTGGCGGCGCTACGGCGCAATATGCGGCGGCGCAGCCATGTGGCGCTGTCCTGCAGCGTCCCTACGGGGCACACGGTGGAGCAGTAGATGCGTCCGAACATAAAGGTCGCCACAAGCCAGAAGCCTGTGGCGCCCATAGTCATTGCCAGGGCCGATGGGATGATCTGCACCTTTTCGGCCCCGGAGGCCAGAGGATTCACGCCGTTCCCCACAAAGAGGGCTGCCACGGCGGCTGCCATGAACAGCAGGGAGAGGAATATGCGGATCGTCCTGAGGTCTCTCATATGTGTTTCGGTCGTTTTGCCTGACGCGCTCTGCGGAGCGTGCCTGTGCGGGGTGACGGAGCTGATCAGCGGCGACCTTTGCCACGCTGCTTTTCCTGCTCCCTGAGCATCTGCTGCTGCTGACGCTGCATCTCTTCGAGACGGGCCATGAAGCCGCTTTTCTTCTTCGGCTTGGCTGCATTCTTGGCCATCGTCTTGCGCACGCTCTCTTCGGTGATGAAGTGACGGAAGAGGTAGGTCTGCACTATGGTGATGAGCAGCGAAAGGAAGTAGTAGTAGCTCAGGCCGGCGGCATAGTTGTTGAAGAATACGAGGAAGAATACCGGCATCAGGTACATCATCCACTTCATGCCGGGCATACCGGAGTTGGCCTGGTTCTGCATGGTGAGGTGGGTGTAGATGATGTTGGTGACTGTCATCAGCAGGCAGAAGAGTGATATGTGGTTGCCGAAGTATTGTGTCACCAGAGGTATGTTGCCGCTCCATGAGATGATGGCGTCGGGAGCCGAGAGGTCGTGGGCCCAGAGGAAGCTCTGTCCGCGCAGCTCGATGGCCGAGGGGAAGAAGCTGAACATCGCGAAGAGTATCGGCATCTGGAGCAGCATCGGCACACACCCCGACATCGGGTTGGCGCCGGCCTTGCTGTAGAGGGCCATGGTCTTCTGCTGGCGGGTCATGGCATTCTGGGTGCCGGGATATTTCTCGTTGATCTTCTGTATCTCGGGGGCGAGGATACGCATCTTGGCGCTGCTGACGAGGCTCTTGTAGGTAAGCGGGAAGAGCACTATCTTGATGAAGATGGTGAGCAGCAGGATGATTATGCCGTAGTTGGAGATGTATTTGCCGAGGAAGGTGAATACGGGTATCACCACCCATGTGTTGATCCAGCGGAAGAGGGTCCAGCCCAGAGGCACGAGGCGGGTGAGGCTGAGCTTGTCGTCGGGCTGCACGGTCTTGTCAAGATGGCGCAGCAGCGGATAGAGGTTGGGGCCGATGTAGAGCTCGAATGAGGCGGGGTTTTCGGCAGTCCAGCTGTAGTCGTTGACGGTGGCGCGGGCGCTTACGTCTTTGAGATAGTCGGAATTTTTGATTATGCGTGAGTCGAAGTCGACGCTGTTGAAGTTGCGGTCGGCTATCATGACGGATGAGAAGAACTGGTTCTTGAATCCGATCCATTTCACTTTGGCCTGGCGCTCTTCGGAGTCGTTCTTGCTCTCGGAGAGGGTCTCTACGGAGCCTCCGGCGAATTTGTAGTAGATGCCGGAGTTGCGCTCTTCAAACATGCGTCCTTTCTCCTGGCGCTTGATCTGCTGCTGCCAGTCGAATCCGAGTATGCGGTTGTTGGTCTCTACGATGCGGTCCATGTTGCGCTGCACTACCTTTACGCCGAGCAGATAGCTCTCTCCTCGGGGGAGTGTGTACTCGAGTCCCCAGTATGCGTCCTGCCCCATGTCGAGGAGCATGCGCACGGTGGAGTCGTTGACCTGCACGGGGCGGAAGTAGAGGTCGCGTGTCTCTACGGCCTGTGCCAGGGGGAGGGTAAAGTTGAAGCTGTTGGAGGGGCCGTCGAAGATGACTACCTTGTTTTTCACCTTCTTGCTCTCGTCGGCGGAGTATTCGGTGTCGTATTTCTTGAGTTCGGCGCGTGTCACTGAGCCCGACTTGCTGTCGAGGCGCAGGGCTATGACGTCGTTCTCAAGTGTGAGCGAGGCGTCGCTGCCGGTGAGGAAGCGTGAGAATTTGCCGTAGCGTCCCATCGATGTGGAGGTGGAGCGCACTGTCTCGATGGCCTTGCGCTGGTCGGCCACGGGTATCGAGGCATCGGCGGCGAGGATGTCGGCCAGTGAGTAGGCATGGCCGTTGACGTTGACTGTGCCGTAGAGGCTGTCGCCGGCAAGGGTGAGGTCCATTGCGGCGTCGCGGTGTGTGTAGACGCGTTTGCCGTCTTCAGCTACAGAGGCATCGCCGTTGGCGGCGATGTTGTTGCGGAGCCACTCGAGTTCGTTGGCGCTCAGTGCGTCGGGGCGCGTTGAGGCGGCTGCGTCGGCGGTCTGCTCGGTTTCGGGTCCGGAGGTGTCGGTGGTCTGCTCCGGCTTGGGGCTGAGCCACATGAACCCGAGGAAAATCAGGGCCATCAGTATGAGGCCGTAGATGGTGTTCTTGTCCATTAGGTCTGGAGTCCTGATAAGGGGTATTTGTTTCGGTTTGAGTTACTTATGAAATGGGGTGCCGTGGTCGCGGACGCCATGTCACGCTTCGGCTCCGCCGCGCTCTTCGCCATATGCTATGGCGGCTTTTACAAACGACATGAAGAGCGGATGCGGCGCCAGGACGGTGCTTTGGTATTCGGGGTGATACTGTGTGCCGATATACCAGCGGTGGTCCGGGAGTTCCACCACTTCCACGAGGTGGGTGTCGGGGTTTTCGCCTACGCATTTCATGCCTGCCTTCTCGAAGGCCTCGCGGTAGTCGGAGTTGAATTCGAAGCGGTGGCGGTGGCGTTCGCGGATATCGGTGGAGCCGTAGGCACGGGCGGCGTGCGAACCTTCCTCAAGGCGGCAGTCGTAGGCGCCAAGACGCATGGTGCCTCCCATGTCGTGCACGCTTTTCTGCTCTTCCATCAGGTCGATCACGCGGTGGGGTGAGGTGGGATTCATCTCGGAGCTGTTGGCCTCTGCGAGACCGAGCACGTTGCGGGCGAATTCTATCACCATACACTGCATTCCGAGGCATATGCCGAAGGTGGGCATATCGTGCTCGCGGCAGTAGCGCAGGGCCACGAATTTACCCTCTATGCCGCGCTGTCCGAATCCGGGGGCGATGATTACGCCGTCCATATCCTGAAGCTTTTCGGCTACGTTGTCATCTGTGAGTTTCTCGGAGTGCACGTACTCGAGCTTCAGTTTATGATCGAGGTATGTGGCGCACTGGAAGAGGGCTTCGTTGATTGATTTGTAGGCATCCTGAAGCTCTACGTATTTTCCCACAAGGGCTATGCGCACTGTCTTGTCGGCATTTTCGATATGGTGCAGGAATTTGCGCCATCCCGAGAGGTCGGGTTCCCCTTCTGCGGAGAGTCCCATTTTGTTGAGCACGATCTCATCGAGTTTCTGGTCGTGCATCAGCAGGGGCACCTGATAGATTGTGGGGGCGTCGACGCTCTGTGTGACGGCCTCGGGGGTGATGTTGCAGAACTGGGCCACTTTGCGCAGCATCGCGGCGGGGATATCCTTTTCGGTGCGGAGCACGAGCA
Source organism: uncultured Porphyromonadaceae bacterium (assembly GCA_947176605.1). GTDB lineage: Bacteria > Bacteroidota > Bacteroidia > Bacteroidales > Muribaculaceae > Lepagella. The sequence continues at coordinate 19,205 of CAMWRH010000012.1, read as the reverse complement.
CATCGGGCTGCAGACCTACCTGCTGCAGCTGCTTTACGCTATGCTGCGTGGGTTTGGTCTTGAGTTCTTTTGCCGCGCGGATGTAGGGTACGTAGGTGAGGTGGATCAGCAGGGCATCGCGTCCGAGCTCCCAGCGCAGCTGGCGCACTGCCTCGAGGAAGGGGGCTGACTCGATGTCGCCCACGGTGCCGCCGATTTCGGTGATCACGAAGTCGTATTTGCCGGTCTTGCCGAGCGCTTTGACGTTGCGTTTGATTTCGTCGGTGATGTGGGGGATGATCTGTACGGTCTTGCCCAGATAGTCGCCACGGCGCTCTTTGTCGATGACGCTCTGGTAGATGCGTCCGGTGGTGACGTTGTTGGCGCGGGTGGTGTGGATATTGGTGAAGCGCTCGTAGTGGCCAAGGTCGAGGTCGGCTTCATGGCCGTCGACGGTGACATAGCATTCCCCGTGCTCGTAAGGGTTGAGTGTGCCGGGGTCGATGTTGATGTACGGGTCGAATTTCTGGATTGTAACACTGTAACCCCGCGACAGCAGCAGGCGCGCCAGCGAGGATGAGATGATACCTTTACCGAGCGATGAGACTACTCCTCCGGTAACGAAAATATACTTCGTATCCACGTCTTTTTCTGAATGTTGTGTTGATGTTTCTTGCGATGTGATGCAGCAGTCCCGGGGTTCCGGCGGCTGTGGGCGCCCTGTATGCGGACCGTCCCGCGATCAAGGCTCCGTGCCGCGGCAGAGACTCCGGCTCTGCTCCATAAGTAAGTGTTCAAATTTAATTTATACAATCTGCGAGGTTATTTTTTAGTCGATTTCGGTGCGGAGTGAAGGAGCATAGCGGGCTATGCGACTGAGCGACAAGCCGAAAGCGACAAAAAATAAGCCGCAGATTGTATAAAAGATTTCGTTTTCATCTACTATCGTTTAAATTTGAACACTTACTTATCCTGCAAAATTACTCAAAAAAATCCATACACACCCTATTCTTGCTGAAAAATCGCACGTAAGCTGCATCTAAGCTGCAACTGACCGGCTTGCTGCAACTGACGGAGCGGCAGGCGAAAGCGAAGCCCCTTCCCGTTTTCAGGCGGGGAGGGGCTGCATGGGAGGGTGTCCGGGGGATGCCGTATCCGCCGGAATCAGAGCTTGAGTATGGCGGAGCCACTGTCGGAGTTGTTGAGGGTGCGGCGGGCGGTGCGGAAGATTGTGCCGAAGTCGGCTGTGTAGTTGATGCTGAGGCACACCATGTTGGCGTTCTCGCGGATGTTGCGGTCGCGCCAGGAGGGGTTGACGGAGGAGTATGTCCATGAGGGGTATTTGGTGCCGTGGCCGTCAAACATGTACATCCACGACAGTGAGAATGTCCAGTGCCGGTCGGGGCGGTAGCTTACCTGAAGGGCATTGCCGTTCTCGTCGCGCCCTACGGTCTGGGCGTAGAGGTATTTGCCGGGGAATTTGTGGTAGTAGGAGAAGGTGAAGTTGCGGTAGTTGTACCATAGGTTGAGCAGCGCGCTCCAGGAGGCGAGGCTCATGTCCCATGTCTCTACGGCGGTGGCGTAATGGGAGTACTGCACCGTGGCGTTGAAGCCGAATCCGGCCAGGTCGCTCATCTGCACCTGCAGGCGGCCGCGCCAGGTGTCGTTCTTTTTGGAGTTGACGGAGCGGGAGAGAAACATTCCGTCGCCCAGGTAGCTGACGTCGCTGAATACGCCGTTGATGACTTTGCTGAAGCTGACGAGGCCGCTGACGGTGAGCTTGCGGTAGCGCACGGCGGGCTGCAGGGCGGCGTAGACGTTGTGTGAGGTCTTGAGATCGGGGTTGCCGTTGGATATGAGGTAGGGGGTGATCTGCTGCTCGTAGTCGGTGATGGCGGAGAGGCCGGGGATGCCTGAACTGTAGTTGGCCGAGGCCGAGAGGGTGAAGGTCCGGGCCGGTGTCCATTGGAGCTGGAGGGAGGAGAGGTTGCGTATGTAGTGGCGGCGGGCGTCGTCGTTGCGCAGCCAGTTGAACTGCGCTCCGGTGCGCAGTCCGACGTAGAGGCGGCTGAACATCCGGGAGTACTGCACGTAGAGGTTGTTGTTGTTCTCGGTCAGTGTCGGATTGTAGTCGGTGAGCATGTAGCGGTTGCTGCTGTGGGAGAGGGTGTTGGTGAGTCCGGCGGCGAGTTCTGACTGTTGCGAGACGTTGTAGGTGTAGCTCACATCGGTGATCAGGGAGCGGCGGTCGCTGTGTATGTCGGTGGTGAAGTCTTCGGTGCGGCCGGAGAGGTAGTCGTAGGTGTTGGTGCGGTCGTATCGGTTGTTGCTCAGTGTGCCCACCATTTCGGCCTCGAGGGTGTGCCGGGAGTTGAAGTCCTGCCGGTAGTAGAGGTCGAGTGAGTTGCCGAGGTCTTTGGAGCGGTTTTCGTTGTTGAAGTCGTAGTCGTCGTCGAGGAAGTCGTCGGTGTGGCCGTATGAGCGGCGGTGGTCGGAGTAGTGGTTGAAGTTGAAGGCGGCCGAGAATACGGTCGTGGGCTTCGGGGCGTAGGTGTATTTAAGCGCTACGGGGAGGTTGAAGTAGTTGAAAGGTGAACGCGACTGCGTATTGAGGTCGAGGCGGTAGCCGTCGGTGCCGATGTAGGATTCTTCGGCATGGTCGAGCACATCCTGGTAGTTGCGCCATGATGTGGTGGCGCTTATCTGGAATTTGGATGGACCCTGGTGGTAGGAGGCGTCTATACTGCCGTCGACGAAGGTGGTGGTGAAGGCCGTGCGCCCCCATACGGCCACCTGGCCGCCGTCGTCGCGCTTTTTGAGGGTGACGCTGATGTAGCCGGTCTGCCCTTTTGCGGCGTAGCGGGCGGGGGGTATGATGGAGTATTCTATCTTTTCGATGTTTTTGGGCTGGAGGAGCAGTAGTTCGTTGAGGGTGGAGGGGACGCCGTTGATTATCACTACGGGTGAGGATCCCATCACGCTGATGCTGCGGTTGATGGGGTCGGCCGAGAGTCCGGCGAGAGGGAGTTTCTGGAACAGGCTCAGTGTGGATTCCGATGCCTTTACGTCGGCGCTGCCGGGGAATATGATGGTGCGCCCTTTGGCATCGAATTCCATGCTTCCTTCGACGGTGACTTCGTCGAGGAGTGTGGTGCCGGAGGTGAGCCACACGATGCCGAGGTCAATCGTCTCCTGGGCGGAGTCGATGATTATGTCGGTGGGGTCGAAACCGTCTTTTATCACCGTGAGCACCATGCTGCCGCTTTCGGGGGTGGATAGGCGGAACTGTCCGCCGGACACTGATTCCATGGCGGCGAGCTGCCGGTCGCCGGCTGTAAGGGTGCATTGCGCGCCGTCGACGGGGACGGTGTCGGCCTCGGCCACTACGCGGCCTCCGATGGTGCGCGCCGGGAGCGACTGTACCCCGGCCAGAATGGCAAGAAGAAGTAGAAATCGTTTCATCATATGTGTGGATGGTGTTGGTGGCAGCGTGTAGGCTGCGGTTAGGTAAAATGTATTTACGCTTTAAGTCAAGCAGATGCTCATATTCAAGCACTTGCTTAGGTGTTTGAATATGAGCGTTTCTCATCTGTTACCTGCCGCCGATGACGGGGTTGACTTCGCGCAGGAGCTGACGGTATTCCTCTACGATGGATTGCATACGGCTTTTGTCGATTGTACCTCCGGCTTCCATCTCTTTCTGAAGGTTGCCGAGCTCCATGTATTTCTCGTAGCGGGAGGGGGACATGGGGTTGAATGAGATGCCGAAGCGGTTCATCTCCAGGTCGCCGTAAAGCATCCGCTGATAGTCGTCGGCTGAGGCATGTCCGTAGACCACTATCGTACGGCCATAGAAATTCAGCTGCCAGATGGCGAGTATGTCGGCACCCGAGCCGTCGGCCGATTCTTCGGCGTACATCATGAATACGTTGTAATCGCTTTGCAACCGGAATTCAGGTGCTGTCTGTATGGCCGAGAGGGCTGCCGACACTTTGTTCCAGACAGTTTGTATCCCGGCACTCCCCTTTTCAAATCCGGAAGCGACTGCCTGCATCCCGGTGAGCGGCATTGAGGAATGCAGCTGCATCATTATTGAATCCGTATTGGCCGGGGTAAGTGTATTCATCCCGGATTCAGCCTGTAACTTTGCGAATACGTCAGAAAGTTGGCCGGCATGTGCGATACCGCTAACTGCGAGCAACATCGCCACTATCATAAGTATCTTTTTCATATCCATACGATTAAGTATTAATAATACAAACTTCCTATAATAATGAAATTTATTGTGATTGATATTTTGCCACCTGACACTGACGCTTTTCTATACATCAATAGGAGATACCCTAAAAAGATCAGATACTCTTTTTCACACAAACGTCCTTATCCTTTACGTATTGGTTCAAAAAGAGGAACTCTTCAAGATTATTCATTACAAGTTCATCCTTGGCAGCCTCGGAGGGAAACCTACACAACATCCCATTGTCGGATGAAATGTTCTTATAACAGCCTCCTGCACATAATGGCCATACTCTACAAGTCTGACAAATAGACTTATTCAACTTATTTCTTGAATAAGTTTCGAAATTAGAACGTATTGCCTTTAACGCACAATCATCCATTATACTTCCAATACCATTATGTCGTACAAAGTCTATAGCTGTACATTTATACATTACACCGTCATAATTGACTACGACCGAATTGAGCTTATCGGCATAGCACGTATTATGAATACTATCCCGATCCTTTAATGCGGACTGAATTCCGACTTTTAAGAATTCCTTTCGTAATTCTATAAAATCATCAAATATAGATCCTTTCTCTATATCTTGCCACACTTGTTCGCATGCAACTGTAATATTGGATTTCACATTTTCAGCTAAATCCTTAAAATATTCGGGAATCTCAAAAGCTGTTTTTATATTGTCATTTGTCAGATTCAAACGAAGAAGAATCTTAGACCCATGAGTTGCTAATTGAGAAACAGCATTAATTACAGCCTCAAAAGAATCTCTATTCTTACACACTCTAGTTCTATTATGACATTCTTTTCCTCCATCTAGTGTTATCTGATATGACTGATTATCATACTGTTCAAGGAAAGACATTATACGATCATCGATAAGCAACGAATTTGTAGTAAATACATACTTCACTGCTTTACCAGATTTAGACACGATTTCTTTTGTCCATTCCATTAGAGGCTTTACAATTCTATCAAATTGCAAAAACGGCTCGCCTCCGAAAAATGATAGAATCAGCTCATTCTTTTCCGCCAGAATCTCTATAATAAACTTTTTAAGCCTAGAAAGTGTGGCGTCAGACATAATCATCTGTTTCGCATGTGTTTCATAACAATACCAGCAACGACAATTACACTCCAACGTAGGATTAACTATTAAATTGAAAGCACCATCAGCTGCCATTGTTTTTGACAATACTGATTTCACTTTTAAAGTTTCATCTTCATTAGTCGGGACTATGAAGCCATTACGCTTAAATATCTCAAACGCAGCCTCATTTAATGAGTTCACATCATGAGGAAATGCAGCTTTGGAAATAATGATTGAATGATGAGTATATGAGTTATATAGCACAAGACTTCTATCACCCACATTCAACAGATTATTAAATATGCTATATTTATATTCCATAAATTCACACCATAGAATAATCAAGACTTACATTCTGTTGGAGGATATCACGATATTTTATATAAATATACTTTTATTCATATTGAAGCAATACTCTCAGCATATATTATAAAAAAAATCAAATACCATGACATCCTCCATCTTTACTCACTCAGTCCTACAGGTAAGCTGTAACTTAGGGTTAACAACTGGACCACACGCATCGGTATTTGCGAAACATCTAAACCAATCTGGATCCAGATCGCATAGAAAAGAATTGGAGCAAATTCCGAGATTGGAACATGCGTCCAACATCTGAGGCTCCGCGCCATCTTCAGGAGAGCCTGAACCCGAACCTCCTTTTAATGCAGACTCTACATTAAAAGACATCTCTTCAGCTTCGACTCTACGAATTAGATTTAGGAAATCCTTGGTCATAGAATTAAAATTTTAATTAAACACTCACACAGAAATTCAAATAAAACCTCTGTTTTAATATATTAACAACTCATCAGCCCTTTTTGTTATCAAATAAACTAAAAATTTTCAACAAGACACCTACCATAGATTCCAAACACCTATAAAAACAACATTTTTCTTTTTACCACGTCCAATAATTGATATAAACCTTACGTATTGCCATATTTTAATATCCTTAATCCAAAAAGGAATGACAAATATACAATACACACTAATACTGACAAATCCAATTCGTTATGTTTTTTTTGCATAATCCAATCATCGGCAAAATTCACGTCACATCTTGCGTTTTTTCGGGATTTTAGCTATTTTTGCCCTAAGAAATAAAAAACTTTCGGAATATGGCTGAAAAACTTCTTTATCCCATCAGTAATCAGACTTTTGAGAAAATCAGAAGCACCGGACGTGTCTATGTGGATAAGACCGAATATATACATAAGTTGCTGGAATACAGCGATTATGTCTTTCTGAGCCGACCGCGTCGGTTTGGCAAGAGTCTGCTGCTGTCAACTTTCGAGGCCTATTTCCGTGGCAAACGCGAACTTTTCAAGGGTCTGGCTATCGACAGGCTTGAAGCCGGCGACTGGGAGGAGTTTCCGGTAATCCATCTTGATCTCTCGAAGGGTAACTATCCGGATACGGATGCCCTGCAAGATACGATTTCATCTCTTCTTGCTCCGTATGAAGAGGAATACGGCCTTATGGGAAATGACTGTACTCTTAGCATCCGGCTCGACTCTCTGGTACGTAAAATGCACCGTACCAAGGGGAAGAATGTGGTGGTGCTGATTGATGAGTATGACAGTCCGCTGACTCAGAATATAAAGAATCCGGATTTGCTTGAGGAGATGAGGAGGGTGCTCCATGCTTTCTACGCTACGCTTAAGAGCCTTGATCCTTACATCAGGTTCTGTATGCTTACGGGGGTGACGAAGTATGGCAAGATGTCGATTTTCAGCGGTATGAATAATCTGCGCGACATTTCGTTTCTTAATGAGTATGCCGCGATATGCGGCATTACTGATGCCGAACTGCATTCAACGCTGCATGCGGGTGTGGAGGAGTTTGCCGCTGCCAAGAGGATTGAAATCAATGAGGCATACCATATGCTGAAGAGCAACTACGACGGGTATCATTTCAGCCGTGACATGACCGACATATACAATCCCTACAGTCTGCTTAACGCTCTTTCTGACAAGGAGATATCCAACTACTGGTTTGAGACAGGCACCCCGACCATGCTGGTCAGGGTGCTTGAAGGGCTTGATATGGATATCGAGTCGCTTGATGGCGCGGAGGCATCGGTGCGTGAGCTCAACAACATCTACACCCCCTCGATGCGTCCTCTGGCCCTGTTCTATCAGTCGGGCTACCTGACCCTCAAAAGCTACGATGCCGAAGACGACGCCTTTACCCTCGGCTTCCCCAACCACGAAGTCCGCCAGGGATTCATGCAGGCCCTGCTCACGATATACACAGATAATGACGACAGTGATTCATTCATACGCCACATGCGCCGATATCTTCGAAAAGGTGAATGCCTGGATTTCATACAGCTTCTGAGGTCATATCTTGCTGACATACCCTTTGATTTGCGAAAGCGTGTGGCGAAGTATGAGAATTATTATCATGCCATCTTCTATTCGATTTTCTATCTGATCGGCACAGATGTAAAGGCGGAATACCATACATCGCAGGGGTCAATCGACCTTGTGGTCAAAACCGCTGATTTCATCTACATAATAGAACTTAAAATCAATGGGAACGCATCAGAGGCAATCGCACAGATCAAGGCCAACGGATATGCCACACCGTTTGCGAACGATTCCCGCACCACCATCTGCATCGGTCTTGGATTTTCCAAACAATCCCATACCATTGACTCTTATGAGATTCTCTGACATGACAGCTCCTTTCGCACCTTCCGAAGAGGGACGATGCAGACCATCTAAAACCCGATGACCTCCCCCGGTGCGCTGATCTTACGGGAAGCGGGGGGAGGTCATGTCTGTGGTACATGAAAGCAGCGCATCAGCGCTCAATCATGTTGCAAAAATTCAAACCGGATTGCAATCCGCTTTCGTGGATTGCATACGGTAACTCAGGGAGAAATTGGCAGTCGATTGCTTTATTTTCTTGTGAGCACGACTGTACCTGCCTCTTCGGTGTCGTATATGGTCAGCTTATTGCCGTCAAGGCTGAAACGGAAGGTATCCGGTTCTTCGTCCAGAAGAGCCAACGTAAGCTTGTCGTTTGATACCGACCATGTGCCGATTCCCTGATAGGCTGACGGCTCTGCAGTGCCGGTAAGCCACTGCTTTACCAGGAAAGAGCCATCGGATTTGAACTCATACTGGAAACTGAGGTCCTCCCCTTCGTCAATCATCGTTCCAAACCATGTCCCGACGATTGATTTCCCATCTTCGGGTTCATCGTTATCATCTCCACAGCCGACAAACGCCAGCGAGAAGATGAGACACAGTGCTACAGCTAACAGTGACTGCAGGTGCAATTTCTTGTGTTTCATTACAATAAAAGGTTAGTGTTTCATAATCCCATTGAAACAGTGAATTACTGGATATAAAAAATGTGGGATTATACTTTTCATACCGGCTTAGCAGACTGCCCGCTGTACCTTGGCCAATGGATATGCGACCTCACACCTTTACTGATTGTCATCAGGCGCCACTCAATGGGGAGTCTGAACCACACGGTATAGGTGCTATTTGCCATTATTCCTTGAACCGTCAGTGATTTTGTGATAATTTGCTAAGTTAGGGTAGTTCAAGTAACATTTTTGTAAAGAATAGAATCGACTCTTCCGTTCTATTTCAGGTGCAAATGGAAGGGGCAGTTCCATCACTATCCGCATCGCCCAAAAGCCGGACTGCCACAACACGGCTGACATGCCAAGGTGCTTGATACACCTATCGCGTGGAACGCCTCTGCCCGATTCGCACTGCAAATTTACAAACCCAATCCCAATCCCGCAACATTTAGACACTTTTTACCGCAGTTCTCGCCATTGAATTTAAACCACATTATCCATATTACCGGTAATCGAGGTCCTATCCCATGCTACCCATTGAAGTCCGCCATAGATTCATGCAGCCACTGCTCACCATATCCATCGTGAGCCTCCTGGAATTCTGATTCAAAATAGCCCTGCCCTCTTGTTTCTTATTAATATCCTAAAATACAGGGATTTATTTGGCAACCGCAAGTCTTTCCCGTCATCACCCTTTCTGAAACGGACAATCTCAAACTGTTCCGGATTGTATTTATGCAGGAATGTGATCGGCACCCCCATAAGACCGGTATAATCTTTGGGTATGTCTTGTGTACGGTCTATGTTGATTCCGTTGCAATTCTCGTATTTGGGATAGGCGGCTTCGTTACCTACGTATTGTTTAGTCAGGTTCAAGTCTTGATGCCTTTGGTCAAATTCTAAATTTGTAAGCCATAGACATCCATTTGTTGCGACAATCCTTTGTCCATCTTCATTAATTCGTACCTCCGAACCGTATAGATTGTAATGCGATGGCACGATAAATCCGGAGATGCCTCGACCAAGATTTACCCCCAACCATGCCTGATTGTTCTGAATCAATGAGAATATCTCCTTGTACGTGATTGCGTTTACATTTCCTATAATGAGGAATTGCTTTTTGTGACGTACTATCTGAGATACGAATTCCCTAAACAACGAGAACGGCGGATTAGTCACAACAATATCCGATTGCTGCAACAAGGCCAGACACTCATTACTTCTAAAGTCGCCATTTCCATTGAATGGAGTGGCTATTTCAGGATTATCCTCTCCTGTGTATTCCGAATAGTAAGCTACCGTAGCATCCGACATATGGAACATGTCCCCAAGCTGCGGATTATAACATGACGCTATAAGTTTACGCAAGCCTAATGTTTTAAAATTCTCTTTAAAATAGCGATAGAAGTTGCTGTGGTGAGGGTCATCACAGTTACAATATACTACCTTATCCCGAAAACAGCCAGTGTAATGCTGCAACTCTCGCTCTATATCACATAATTGCGTATAAAACTCATCACATTTTGATTTTTTCGCATTTTGAAGAACGATCTTACCCGATTGCCGTGCCATAATTACATTCTGTTAATCTGTCGCCACAAGTCTGTTGCTATAACTTTAAGCGATGTTTCAGCTATCTGAATCATTATCTCAAGCATATCCTGCCCATCCCAACTGCTGCCATCACCTTGAGTATATATCGACGCTGCCTGAAGCATTATCATTTTATCATGATGGGGAATAAAGCGGTTTTCACATAAGTTGGTATTTATGGGCATTCCATAGTTGGCTGCCGTAAGACGATCCAAACGGTTAATCTTGCCTGAATTGTATTTCAAAGTGACAATTCTTCCATCGGGTCTCTCCACACGAATGGTCTCTGTTAAGAAATTCGAACCTTCCAAAAACAGTATGTATGGAAAGTATGACTCTCCAAGCATAAGATTTGCAATCTCCGATATATTCTTATGTGCTCTTTCTATGGCGTTACCCGCATCCATCAGGTCATGCTCTTTATGCGGTCCTACCAATTCCCCCTTTCTGATATTCTCGATATCCTTTCCCTGATGTTTAGCCTCAGATACCAGAACCACACGCCATTCTCCTTTATCATCTTCGACTTCTATAATACCTCCATCGGGAATAATGGCGGCATTTTCAACAAAAAGAGTTTGCCCAAGATACGGATCAATTCTGTGCAGCTTTTCATTGATTTCCTTTTTATCTATGGATTTCCGATATCGAAATGTGAGTTGGGGATATAATGCTTTTAGCGCATCCATCGCGATATGGGATATTCGGGCGGTGGTGATATCATGCTTTTTGGCTTCTAATCCGAAGATGCCTATAACACCCTGCCGTTTTTGATGCTGAGAAGTCAATCTGTCTGACTGATTTTTCTTTGTCATGGGAGAAGTTCTGTTTTATGGATATCGCTCAAAGTTAACCAAATCTTCTCTGCCATGCAAGCATTTTGACTAAATTATGATGAGCCATTGGGATGAGGGCCGGATCAGAGCCGGTAGACGAGGCGGCGGAGGGTGGCGGCGATTACGGCGGGGGTGTGTCCCTCGGCACGAAGGGCGGCCACGTCGACGGGGGTGCCGAAGATGATGCGGTAGCGTCGGCCACGTGCGTCGCATAGCTCGCCGGGAAGAAGGGCCTGCTCGATGTTGACCTTGAGGCCAAGCAGTTTGCGCCACCGGGCCACACGGTAGAAGCGCGGGGAATTGAGTCCGTCGAAGTAGACGGGCACTACCCGGCGCCCTGATTCAAGGGCTTTTACGACACAGCTTTTCTGCCATTCAAGGTCGCGGATGCTGCCGTCGGGATGACGGCGCGATACGAGGCCGGCCGGAAACATCACGATCTGCCGACCCGATGCGAAGGCTTCGCCTATCTGCCGGGCCGCCTCGCGCCCCTGCGAGCCGTATTTGTTGACGGGGAGGAATACGTCGGCCAAGGGGGTGACGTGCATAAGCATGTCGTTGACAAGCACACGCAGGTTCTCATCGCCGTAGCGCTCGCCGAGCACTCCGACAAGGGCTATGCCGTCAAGACCCCCCAACGGATGGTTGGATACGAATTCAAATGCCTCGCCGTCGGGCAGGCGGTCGAGTCCCTCGACCTCTACGGTGATGGAGAGTTCCTGAAGTATGCGGCGTGCGAACTCGCTCCCTTCGGCGGGATATGCCCGCTCAAGGAGGCGGTTGAGCTCATCCTGGCGCACAAGCCGCTCCAGGCCATGCAGCAAAAAAGCCGGCACCCACTTTGCGCGGGTGCCAAGCCTTTTGTTGAGTATCGCTGCGAGATCTATCTTTATCAGCGGTTTTTTCATATACACGTGTACAGTGGTGCGGACCACTCTGCCGCCGGCTGTAGGCCGGAGGCGTGGTGGCCCCGTGAATGGTAATGCACTTAACCGTTGACGCTGTCTTCCTCGTCCCAGAACTCATCGTTCCATTCCTCATCGGTCTGGGGCATCCATTCATCGTCGTCGGTGTCTTCCTGGGCGAAGATGAAGTCGTCTTCCTCATCGACGCGGTGGCGGCGGTCGAGCGGACGGTGGGTGATGGTGGAGGCGGCGAGATTCTCTTCGCTGTTGATTTCACGCCAGAGAAGGTCCTTGAGTTCGGTGAGTCCCTGTCCGGTGACGGCGGAGATGAATACGGTGGGCACCCCTTCGGGGAGCTCTTTGGAAAGCTCTTCGCGCAGTTCGTCGTCGAGCATGTCGGATTTGGAGATGGCGAGCACGCGGCTCTTGTCGGCCAGTTCGGGGTTGAACTCGCGCACCTCGTTGAGCAGCACCTCATAGTCGTGGCGGATATCGTCGCTGTCGGCGGGCACCATGAAGAGCAGCACCGCATTGCGCTCTATATGGCGCAGGAAACGCAGGCCAAGCCCTTTCCCCTCGCTGGCCCCTTCGATGATACCGGGGATATCGGCCATCACAAACGACTTGTCGCCGCGATAGCTCACGATGCCGAGCTGCGGCTCCATGGTGGTGAAGGGGTAGTCGGCGATCTTGGGTTTGGCTGCGCTGAGGGCCGACAGGAGGGTGGATTTCCCGGCATTCGGAAAACCGACGAGTCCCACGTCGCCGAGCAGTTTCAGTTCGAGCACCACGGCCTTTTCGATGGCCGGCTGTCCGGGCTGCGCGTAGCGCGGGGCGCGGTTGGTGGAGGTGGCGAAGTGCCAGTTGCCCAGTCCGCCCTTCCCGCCGCGCAGGAGCTTGATTTCCTCGCCGTCGCGGGTCACTTCGCAGAGGAATTCTCCGGTCTCGGCATCGAATACGGTGGTGCCGATGGGCACTTCGATCACACGGTCTTCGCCGTCGCGGCCGAATGAGCGTCCGGCGCCGCCGGACTGTCCGTCGGTGGCGAAGATATGGCGCTGGTAGCGCAGATGGAGGAGGGTCCACATGTTGCGGTTGCCGCGCAGTATGATGTGGCCGCCGCGACCGCCGTCGCCGCCGTCAGGGCCACCTTTGGGCACGTATTTGGCACGATGGAAATGCCGGCTTCCGGCACCCCCTTTGCCCGAGCGGCAAAGTATCTTTACGTAGTCTATAAAATTCGAGTCTGCCATAGCAATTTCTTTTTTCAATCATTGGTTACGCCTCCGGCCGAGTGTGCCTCCCATCAGTTCGTCGGCATAGCGGTAGTCGTCGGGCGATCCTATGTCGACCCAGGTGCCGTCGATGGGGAAGTATTCCACTTTGTCGCCGCGCGCTATGAGCTGCTCCACAAGGTCGGGGGCGTCGAGGTACTCCCCTTTCGTGATGAGCCGCGTCACTTCGCGCCGCATCATGTAAACGCCGGCGTTGGCATAATAGTTGTAGGTGGGTTTTTCGGTAAGTCCGGTAATCCGGCGCCCTTCGTGGCGCACTATGGCAAAGGGGACGGATACCGTATAGGGTATGGCGGCCATGGTGAGCATGGCGCCGCTTTCGATATGCTGCAGGTACATCTGCTCGAAGTCGAGACTGGTGAGAAGGTCGGAGTTCATGACCACGAGGTTGTCTTCCTCCAGTCCGTCGACGTAGGCGAGGCTCCCCATCGTGCCGAGGCGGCGGGGCTCTTCGACACAGCGCACTCCGGTGCCGGCGAAGTGCCCGATGAGGCGCTCTTTGAGATAGTTGACTGTCACGAATATATTCCGTATCCCGTTGGCGCGGAGCTCTTCGATGTTGTAGTCGATGATGGGGCGTCCCCCCACGGGGAGCAGCGGTTTGGGACAGTCGAGGGTGAGCGGGCGGAGCCGCTCACCTTTTCCTCCGGCCATGAGCACGGCGTCGAGCGGCAGCGATGTGCGGAGGGTGCGCAGGTCAAGGAGCGATACCACCACGCCCTGCCCGTCGGTGACGGGGAGCAGCTGTATCCCTTTGTCGCGTGCCTGGCGCACGCGCCGGTAGCGGTCGTCGCCGGGGGCGACGCTCATGCAGGGGCGGCGGCAGATCCCCTCCACGCTGTCGGCCAGGGTGGCCGAGGCGATGATGGCACGCCGCAGGTCGCCGTCGGTCAGCGAACCGACGAGGCGCCCCTCCGCGTCGGTGACGAAGAGGGTCATCGTGCCCCCGGAGAGGGCGTTGAGCCGCTGGAAGGCCTCGCGGAGTGTGGCCCCGGCGCGGATGAGATGACGCGCCGTGTCGGCCGCAGGGGCGCACTGATGCGGTGATACGGAGGGGTGTGGCATATCTTCAGTTTTCGGCATACATGGATTCTATCTCTGCGGCATAGCGCTTGGCCACTATGGGACGGCGCACCTTCATGGTGTTGGTCACTTCGCCGTGCATGATGGAAAAGTGATGCGGCAGGAGATATATTTTCTTTATCTTTTCGTATTCGGCAAGGTCGGCCTGCACTTCACCTACCTGGGCCATCATATGGTCGTAGACGCGGCTGTCGCGCAGCATGGTCTCTGTATCGGAGGTGTCGACGCCATGCTGCGAGCACCATGCGCGGAGCTGCGAGATGTTGGGCACGACGAGGGCTGTGACGTATTTGCGGCGGTCGCCGATCACGGCCACTTCGTCGATGTATTTGTTCTCGGCCATACGGCTTTCGAGCATCTGCGGGGCGATGTATTTGCCGTTGGAGGTCTTGAAGAGGTCTTTGACGCGCTCGGTGAGCACGATGTCGCCCGAGGGGGTGAGGTAGCCGGCGTCGCCGGTGCGGAAGAAGCCGTCGGCGGTGAAGGCGGCTGTGTTGGCTTCGGGGTTGTTGTAGTAGCCGGGGGTGACGGTAGGTCCTTTTACGAGTATCTCCCCTTCGTCGCTGATACGCACGTCGATGCCGGGCAGCGGGCACCCTACGGTGCCGATCTCATAGCCGCGGTCGGGGTAGCAGCTTACGGTGGCTGTGGTCTCCGACAGGCCGTATCCTATCACTACGTCGATTCCTACGGAGCGCAGGAATTCGCATATGCGGTCCGAAAGGGGGGCTCCGGCTGTGGGGAAGAAGTTGGGATCGGGAATGCCGATGGCTTTCTTGAGGCGGGAGAAGATGCGGGCGTCCCAGAAGCGGTATTCGGCTTCGAGCAGGCGCGGGGGGCGGGCACCGAGGCGCACGTAGCCCAGATTGCGGCGCTCCCCTACCTTGAGGGCGCGTTTTACCATCATGCGCTGCAGCTTCGACATGGAGGCTATCTTTTCGCGCACTCCGGCGTATACTTTCTCCCAGAAGCGTGGAACGCAGCACATGAGGTTGGGCTCTACTTCCTTGATGGTGTCCTGTATGACGCGGGGATCATAGTTGACGGCTATCGGTATCCCCCGGTAAAGGCAGAAGAAGCACCATGCCTTTTCGAGGATATGGCTCATGGGGAGGAAAGCCATGCTGATGTCGGAGGGGCGTATGGCGGTGAGCAGCTCTTCGTGCATGCGCATGGCGGCATCGTAGTTGGCATGGGTGATGCATACTCCTTTGGGTTCGCCGGTGGTGCCGGAGGTGTAGATGAGGGTGGCCATGTCGTCGGGGAGGGCGCGCGCGGTGCGTGCCTCTACCTCGGCGCGGTCGGCCTCGGTGGCATCCATGCCGAGGCGCACGAAGTCGTCCCAGCAGATGGATACTGTGTCATCGGGCTCAAGGCGTATGCCGTCGTTCTTGAATATGACGATGCGGCGCAGGGCCTCGGGGTGGCGCTTCCAGTAGCTGTAGGCAAGCGGATACTGGTGCTTGTCGCCGATGAAGACTACTTTTGCGCCTCCGTCGGCGAGGATGAAGTCAAACTGCTGCTGCGAACTGCTGCTGTAGAGCGGTATGACAGCCAGTCGGTTGCGGAATGCTCCGAATTCGGTGATGAGTATCTGCGGCGTGTTGGGCGAGCAGATGGCTATGGTGTCTTTTTCGAGCAGGCCGAGGCGCTGCAGCGCGTGGGCTGCGGTGCGGGTCTGGGTGACGAAGTCCTGCCGTCCGGTGGAGAGCCATTCCCCCTCCTTGCGCCAGCAGAAGCGGTAGGCTTCATGCTCGGGAGCCTCCTGGGCCCGGCGCTCTATTGTGGTGATGAGTCTGTTGGCTGTCATGATCTTTTGGGTTTTAATGTGTTGGAGGGGAGACTGTCTCGGAGATCGGCTGCCGGGCGGGGCGCCGCCGCTGCGGGCGCCGGGCCGCGGATACTGACCCCGGGCGACCACGGGGCCGTACCGGGGTGTGTGGGTGGGCGGCGGATTATTCCCCTCTCATGCGGGAGAAGTAGAAGTCGAGCACGTCTTTGGCGGCCATGAAGGAGGATTGCTCGGAGTTGAGCACGCGTATCTCTTTCTGTTCGAGCAGGGCGGCCACTTCGGGGGTGTTGTAGAAGTGGGATCGGAGCTGCTCGTTGATGGTCTCGATCATCCAGTATTTTTCCTGTTCCTGGCGTTTGCGCTCGAAGTAGCCGTTGGCATCGACGTAGTCGAAGTAGCGGTCGATCATGTCCCATACTTTGTCGACGTCGAGCTCGAAGTAGCCGCTGTAGGTCACTACCTCGGGACGCCATTTCGATGGTGTCGGGGGGAAGAGGTGAAGGGCGTTGCGGAACTGGGCGGCGGCCAGCCGGGCACGGTCTACGTTGTCGCCGTCGCATTTGTTAATCGCGATGCCGTCGGCCATTTCCATGATGCCGCGTTTGATCCCCTGTAGTTCGTCGCCGGTGCCGGCGAGCTGTATGAGGAGGAAGAAGTCGACCATGGAGTGCACCGCGGTCTCGCTCTGCCCTACTCCTACGGTCTCTACGAAGATCCGATCATAGCCGGCGGCCTCGCAGAGCACGATTGTCTCACGGGTCTTGCGGGCTACGCCTCCGAGCGATCCGGCCGAGGGGCTGGGGCGGATGAATGCATCGGGCTGCACGGAGAGTTTCTCCATGCGGGTCTTGTCGCCGAGGATGGAGCCGTGGGTGCGCTCCGAACTGGGGTCGATGGCCAGGACGGCGAGTTTGTGACCCTGACGGAGCACGTGCAGACCGAACACATCGATCGATGTGGATTTTCCGGCTCCCGGCACTCCGGTGATGCCGATGCGGCGGCTGCGGCCGGAGTATGGGAGGCATTTCTCTATCACTTCCTGGGCCACCTGCTGGTGGGCCTCGGCCGTGGACTCTACGAGTGTCACGGCACGCCCAAGGATGCTTACGTCCCCTTTGAGGATACCCTCGACGTAGTCGTTGACGCTGAGCTGACGACGCTTGCGCACCTGCCGGTAGGGATTGACGGTGGGCTGCGAACCGACGCCGGAGTTGACCGTCAGTCCTTTGTATTCTTTATCGTTCTCGGGGTGGATCATGATAATCGGTATGTAAGGTTTTGCAGGGTTGTGTCTATCTGATCGCGGCAAGCGCCACGGAGTCGGTTTCGCTTATTATGTCGGCTATGACCTTTACTGTCACGCGGGCGGAGTCGGGATGGGCGGATACCTGTATGGGGTATTCCACATGACCGATGGTGTCGGTGAATTTGGTGTTGAGGTATATGCCGAGGGTGCCGATGTCGCCGGGCACGAGCACTGCCGGGGTGACATCGATGCTGAGTGCCTTGGAGTCGCAGATGTATTGCGGCCGCAGGGTGTCGAGCGAGGCGTTGATGAGGCGCAGGAAGGCGTGGCGGCCGGAGTTTTCGGCTACTTTCTCCATGTCGGCCACTGAGTCGGAAAGGCGCAGGGGGCCACACTCTACGGGGTAGTTGCGGCTCAGTGTCTGGGCGCTACCCACGACGCGTCCCGAGAGGCGCACGATGTGGCGCTCGTCGCCGTCGCCGATGTATATCTTGACGGTCTTGCTGATTGTGCCGGGGCGCCCTATGGGATTGTAGGTGAAGCTGATTTCGGTGGTGTCGCCGGGGGCAATGGGGTCGGTGACGTAGCGCGCTCCGGTGCACCCGCAGCTGGGACGCACGTCACGCACGTAGGTCGTGTCAGGACCGAGATTCACTACGTGTGCCGTACCGGTGACGCTTCCGTCGCGCTCGCGTATTACCCCGAAGTCGTATTCGGGGTCTATGAGTACGGTCTCGCCACCTGCCACGGCACACCCGATTAGCATCGCCATAACCGAGAGGCCGGCATATCTGTATCTTATTCTGCTCTGTTTTTTCATCTTGCTGCTGTGAGGCCGCCCGCTCCGTAGCGGGGGAATGTCTGTGTACATGTGGCGGGGATAAGTCCTGCCCCGCCCTGCTGCCGGCGGAGAGGGTTATTTTACGGTGCCTCGGATTTTTAGACGGATTTTGCGGGGCTGTCCGTTGGTGGTGACGGTCACTACCTTATCGAAGCCTCCGGGACGTCCGGCGGGGTTGTAGGTCACTTTGATTTTCCCGCTTTTGCCGGGGGCTACCGGTTTTTCGGGGAATGAGGGGCGTGTGCAGCCGCATTCGGCGGAGGCTTTGAGGATGAGAAGGTTGCCGTCGCCGTTGTTGACAAACTCGAATTCATGTGTCACCGGACCTGCCGACTCCTTGATGACGCCGAAGTCGAAGGTCTTTGAGGCGAATTCTATCTTGGCGGTGCCATCGGCGCTGCCGCTTTTCTTTTTAGCCTGCGCACCGGCTGCGCCAATCATTGCCACGATGGCCACGATGAGGAATAATGTAAGTTTCTTCATATGCTGAACGATAATCTTAGAGGGTTGAGCAAATCTGTATTCTCTGCGTCCGAGCCACCTGCGCCGGTCCGGCGGGGGCGCTCTCCGGAGAATATTCTGCAAATATAACGTAAAAAAACCGAAAGCGGTTATATTTTGCATGAAAAGTGGCTTCACACATTGTATATAAAAGAAAAGGGGCGGGAAAGTTGCAGAATCAAAAAAAAAGCATTAACTTTGCGCAATATTCGGGGCGTAGCGCAGTCCGGTTAGCGCACCTGCTTTGGGAGCAGGGGGTCGAAGGTTCGAATCCTTTCACCCCGACAATGATGAAAAGTGATTTTCATCAAAAAATACAGCTTAAGGGTGCTGAAATTTGGAAATATCAAAAATAATTCCTAACTTTGCACCCGCAATGCCGAAGGAGAGATGGCAGAGTGGTCGATTGCGGCGGTCTTGAAAACCGTTGAGGGTCACACCTCCGGGGGTTCGAATCCCTCTCTCTCCGCCAA
>CAMWRH010000011.1 GCA_947176605.1 uncultured Porphyromonadaceae bacterium | reverse complement strand
CTGAGCCGCAAGCGAGGCTTTTGCTCTGACCGGCATCTCGGCTGCAAGGGGCTTTTGCGCTGACGGACAATCTGAGCCGCAAGCGAGGCTTTTGCTCTGACCGGCATCTCGGCTGCAAGGGGCTTTGCTCTGGCAATGGCCCGGAGGGGACTGGCGCCGGCTGTCCGTCAGTGCAAAGGGCCGCTTGCGGCCCCTGGCGAAAAATCCCGCAGGCATTTCTGCTTGCGGGATTTTCAGGGGCCCATTTTAAAAATTTTGCGGAGTGACCGAGATTCGAACTCGGGATACCCTTTTGGGGTATACACGCTTTCCAGGCGTGCCTCTTCAGCCACTCGAGCACCACTCCATATTGCATTCTATGTCGGTGGAATCCGCACGTTGAGCCGCTCTTATCGGATTCCGGCCACAAAGTTAGCGATTTTTATTGAATTGTCAAGGGGATGTGGCGGGAAATTGTTGTTTTTTTACTAATTTTGTACTTGTTTTCTAATCTGAGTTGCCTGTATGGCTGCTCCGTGTGGGGAGTCAGGCAGGATTTACACTCATAAATCACTACTTTCCGATGTGCATGATAATAGAGCGCATCCCCGCTTCATCAGAGAGCGGTAAGATACGTCGCTTCGCTATTGCGGGGTGTATGGCGGCTTTGTCCGTAATCAGTGTGGCCTGTGGCTCCGGTTCGGCAGAAGGCGGCGCGTTCCCGGAGGGATTCGCCGCTATGGATGATGCGGCAAAAGTGGAGTATATGATGAAGACCGTGGTTCCCGACTCGGTGGCGCGGTTCATATGCAATGCCGCTCTGGGTCATCTCGGCAATGTGGGGATCGATACCCTCAGCATGGCCTCCCTTTATGCCTATGAGCATTATAAGGACGATGAGCTGCAGAGTTTCCAGGCAGCTTATGATGCCTATTCCGAGAATCTTCCGCTCAATGAGAAGATGAAGCTCCGCAAACTCGCGGCCCAGGATGACCCTGACCGTCTGGGGTATAATCTTGGCCTTGAATATGTAAGCGACATCCGCGAGGGGCGCAAGACAGCTGCTGAAGTGGAGTCGGAGATCGCCGCCATGCAGCAGGTGTGTGCGGCAAATCCGGAGGATTCCCTCACATTCAGGCGTTTCATAAAGGGATTCCAGATTGCTCTTGATAAGGATGGAGCCGAAGGGATACCGAAAGAGATTTTTGAAAAGTACAAGCAATAAAAATGAAAAGAATTTCAGAATATGCCTCCGAAGTGGAGGCGTCACTCCTCGCTCTGGGATTTTCAGAGCGTAAACCCTCATCTCTCTACGCACCCATCGCCTATGCCCTCGAGGCAGGAGGCAAACGCATACGTCCGGTACTTGTGCTGATGACTGTAGAGGCCTTCGGCGGCGATACGGCTGCCGCGATGTCGGTGGCACTGGGTATGGAACTGTTCCACAACTTCACGCTCCTGCATGATGACGTGATGGATGACTCCGACACACGCCGCAACCGTCCGACGGTGTTCCGCAAGTACGGTGCCCCGGCAGCGATACTCTCGGGCGATACGATGCTTGGCGAGGCCCAGCGTCTGATTTCGGATGTGGCCGACGACAGGCTGCGCCGCGTGACAGATGTAGTCAACCGTATGGCCATCGACGTATATGAGGGTCAGGCCCTTGACATGGAGTTTGAGCATCGCGATGATGTCACACCGGAGGAATACGTAGAGATGATACGCCTCAAGACAGGCGCCCTGCTCGGAGCGTGTGCCGAAATCGGCGGAGTGCTCTGCGGTTGCAACGACAAGGTGTGCGCCGCGCTCCGCGCCTATGGCGAGAACCTCGGCATAGCCTTCCAGATCGAGGATGACTGGCTCGATACCTTTGGCGATGCCTCGACCTTTGGCAAACCGATAGGTGGCGATATCAACCAGGCCAAGAAGACCTTCCTCTATATCAGCGGCATGGCTGCCGGCACCGAAGAGGCCAAGGCCCTGCGCATAGCCATGGAGCTTCCGGCCGGCGACATGCGTGTAAAGACCGTCACCCGGATATACGAGAAGATGCATCTCGACGAGGGGTGCCGCAAGGCTGCCGCCTCATACAGCGCCAAGGCGCTGAAAGCGGTGAAATCGACCGGGCTGCCGGATGAGCGTCTGGAATCATTCAAATACCTGCTCGACCGTCTTTCCGGACGTAAGAAATAATGTCTCCCGGATGGAGTGGAGTGTTCAGCCGGACGCGCTGAGTGCCGAGTGCTCCTCACCACTCCCCGGCAAAGAGCGTTGCTCATGATAGATACGCATACGCATATATATTTTGCAGAAGACTACCCCGACGGCGGAGCCGTCGGGGCGGTCGACCGCGCCCTTGAGGCCGGAGTGAGCCATATGGTGCTGCCGAATGTGGACCTTGTCACGATGGAGCCGCTTCTCGAGCTGCATCATCAGAGGCCTGACGTGACTTCAGTGGCCGTGGGGATGCATCCCGAAGAGATCGACCGCGACTGGAGGGCAAAGACCGACGATGTGTTCGCACGTTTCGAAGATGAGCATCCGGTGGCAGTCGGGGAGATCGGAATCGACCTCTATCACGACCGCACCTACCGCTTCGAGCAGATGGATGCCTTCGGCTATCAGCTTGATCTGGCCATGTCGATGCGTAAGCCGGTCATCATCCATTGCCGCGAGGCGTTGGATGAGGTGCTTGAGGTGATAGGAGGGATGGGCGACGGATTGCCCCCGCTGGTATTCCACAGTTTTACCTATGGCCCGGAGCAGGCGGAGCGGGTGCTCCGATTGCCCGACACGGTGATAGGGATCAACGGAGTGGTGACATTCAAGAATGCTCCCGACGTGCGCGAGGCTGTGGCACTGGCCGGAATCGGGCGCGTAGTGCTTGAGACGGATTCGCCGTATCTTGCGCCCGTGCCTAAGCGAGGCCGCACCAACGAGAGCAGTTATCTTCCCTACATACGCGACAAAGTGGCCGAGGTATGCGGCGTGACAGCCCCGGAGGCTGAACAGGCTACCGATGCCACGGCGCGCAAAATCTTCAGACTCCCCACATGAACATCCCAGCCGACTTCCTGCATCTGCCGTTTGCGCAGCCGGTAGTAATCATCACCCTGGTGCTGATTATCATATTGTGTGCGCCGTTGCTCTTCAGTCGGCTTAAAATACCCAATATAGTAGGGCTTATACTTGCCGGTGTGGCTGTGGGGCCGTATGGGTTCAATCTTCTGGCCCGCGACGCGAGTTTCGAGATTTTCGGCCAGGTGGGGATACTGTACCTGATGTTTCTGGCAGCTGTAGAGATCGACATGTATCATCTGCGGCGCAACTACCGTAGCGGCATCCTGTTCGGTCTGATCACCTTTATGATTCCGATGGGGGTAGGCATTCCGCTTACCCACTGGGCACTTGACACGGGATGGACCACGGCGGTGCTCATATCGAGCATGTACGCCTCGCACACGCTTATCTCCTATCCGGTGGTGAGCCGGTTCGGACTCAGCAACAACCGTGGGGCCGTGATAGCCGTCTGCGGCACCATAGTGGCCGTGCTTCTGTCGCTGCTCGCCCTTGCCGAAGTGGTAGAGGTGCGGGCATCGGGCCATTTTGAAGTGATGAGCCTGGTGTGGCTGTTGCTGCAGATGGCCGTATACGCACTGGCCGTAGGATGGAGCTTCCCGAGGATGACGCGCTGGTTCTTCCGGAAGACGAGCGACTCGGTGATGCAGTTCATCTTCATACTCACACTGGTGCTCGTGGCCTCGACACTGGCGCGCCTTATAGGAATCGAGGCGATACTGGGAGCCTTCTATGCCGGACTGATACTCAACCGCTTCATACCGACCCGTTCGGCCCTGATGCACAGGATTTCCTTCGTGGGTAATGCCATCTTCATCCCCTACTTTCTGATAGGAGTGGGGATGCTGATCAACGTGCATGTGATATTCCGCGGATGGGGTGTGGCGCAGGCCGCCGGAGTGATGACTGCCACGGCGTTGGCCACCAAATGGGTGGCCGCCTATGCGAGTCAGCGTCTGACAGGAGTGGACCAGAGCGGCAGGCGACTGATGTTTGGCCTTTCCTCGGGGAAGGCAGCGGCCACGATTGCCGCCACAATGATAGGTTATCAGTATGGTCTGCTGAGCGAAGACATGATGAATGGCGCCGTAGTGATGATACTGGTATGCTGCATAGTGGCCTCGGTAGCCACGGAGCGGGCCGCGCGCACGTTGCGCATCGCCCTGTCGGCAGCCGAACTCGACACGGAGACCCCGCTCAAGGTGGGGTTTGCCAGGCAGATAGTGGCCGTAAGCAATCCGCTTACGGCGGAAGGGATCATGCGTATGGCAGTGTTCATGCGCAACCCGCTCAACGACCTTCCGGTGACGGCCCTGTTCGTGCGCCGCAACGATGACCCCGCGCTGCTGCGCGACGGGCGTCAGTCGCTTCAGCTGGCCCGTACTGCCGCCGAGTCGATGGATGTGGGGTGCCGGGAAGTAGAGCGCTTCGATCTCAACGTGATGGCCGGAGTGACCAATGTGATGCGGGAGCATCATGCCACGGAGGTGGTGATCGGATTGCACCGGCGTTCGAATATAGTGGATACGTTCTTCGGCAACATGATCGAGCAGCTGCTGCGTCAGACTGACCGTATGGTCATCATGTCGAGATGCTTCATCCCGGTCGACACGGTGAAACGTGTGTTTGTCTACGTGCCACGCAACGCGCAGTACGAGACCGGATTCTGCGAATGGATAGCCCGGGTGGCCAATCTTGGAGCGCAGCTGGGATGCCATGTGCGCTTCATGTGTATGCCGGCCACGGGAGAGTACATAGAGTCGCATATCGCAGAGGGGGGATATGCGGTGCGCCGCGATTACGCCGACATGGAGAGCTGGGACGACTTCATTATCCTGTCGTCGCAGGTAGGAGTCGACGACCTGCTTATCGTAGTGGGTGCCCGTAAGGGCTCCGTCTCATATACGGGTGATTACGACAACATGCCCTCATTTCTGGGGCGCAACTTCCGCAATCACAACCTTACCCTCATCATACCGGGCCAATTCGGCAAAGGAGTGCCCCCGGCCACGGAGAAATCCCTCCTTTCTGTCTGAGAAGTGTGACTTATCGCGTGCTTCAGGTGTTATCATTATAGGAAAGACTGTCAGCATGAGGCATCCCCGATGCATACCGGCTGAAGTAAAGCCCTGCCGGGAGAATCATAAGCAACGACATTCATATGTATCAACGACTCAAAACGACCATTGAAATGCACACAAATCATCAGGACTACCATATCCACCCGCTCCTTGCCGGAGTTGTAATAGTGGCAGGAATCACCCTTACGGCATGTTCGGGCAGTGATAAGGAGCGCCATGCCGATACTTTGCGGGAATCGGTCAAAGAGAGTGCCCCGGCTGCCGATACATTGGCGGCTCCGGCAGATCATGAACTTACAGCGCAGGGAGTGGAGCGCATCCGGGTAGGGATGCAGACCGCGCATATCGCGCCATCCGATGAGGGAGTGTACGACACGATGACCAAAGAGGAGGGTAATGAGTCGAATTCATATATCTTTCTCTATGGAGGCGCCCCGCTGTTCTGTGCCTACGAATTTACCGAGGGCACGATAGATGTGGTGAGCGCCGAATCACCGCATATCGTGGTGCGCACACCCGAGGGAGGAGTGCTGCGCATAGGCGATGAGTTCTCACGGGTGCTTGCCCTTCCGGGAGTAGAGGCGGAGTGGGAGGATTCAGACGACGAAGGGATGTGGTGCTGGCATTGGCGCGGGATATGGTTCCAGCCCGACCAGTCGCGACTGCCCGAGGCCCTGAGCCGCGAGCTGTACAGTGATGTGGCTCCCCCGGCGGCCGATGCCTTCACATCCGAGGCGCGTATCGGGTATATCGGCACCGGACTGCCCTGGTAGTGTGGAGAGGGTATAATGACAAGGGGGGGGGGACAAAAACACTACACTGCATCATGTTACATCAACTTTATGAAGACATAACGGCTCTTGACGTGAATCTGGCCAACACACTGTTCCGTATGCTGTTGAGCATGGCACTCGGTGTGGTGGTGGGAGCCGAACGCAAGCGGAAAGGGCAGATAGCCGGAATCCGCACATTCGCCCTCATCACGATGGGGGCCTGTCTTGCCATGCTGCTGTCAATCTATGTGCCGCAGGTGTATCTCGGACTGAAGAACGGCGACCCGGGCCGAATAGCGGCCCAGGTGATCACCGGCATCGGCTTTCTCGGCGGTGGCGCCATGATAAGGGCCAAAGGGTCGGTAAAGGGGCTCACCACGGCAGCCGGCATATGGATTTCGGCCATAATAGGCATGGCCGTCGGAGTGGGTATGTATGTGGCCGCAATCTGCGCCACGGCGCTGATCCTGGTGGTGCTCGTCATGTTCGACTGGTATGAGCACTGGCAGAGCGTAGGGCAGGAGAGCAAGGCCATCAATGTAAGGGTAAAGGGGATAGTGAGCGACATAGCCCCTTACCGGCACGTGTTTGCAGCCAATCAGATACATCTGAGCACCTTCTTCGTGGAATATGATTATGCGGCCGACAGCACCGAGCTAAGTTTCCTCGTGCTCGGTCACTCCCATGCCGACTATCTCCCACTGCTGGCAGCCCTTCGCCTGGTGGAGCCTACCATATCGATAACCCTATCATCACAGACAGAAATATGAATACCAACGCACTGATTGCCGATCTGGCCTGGATATTGCTGCTCGGATCGGTAGTGACCCTGCTGTTCAAGAAATTGCGTCAGCCCGTGGTATTGGGCTATATTCTCGCCGGATTTCTGGCGAGTCCGAAGTTTACCTGGCTTCCGTCGATATCCAATCTCGACAATATAGAATTCTGGGCCGAACTCGGCATAGTGGTGCTGATGTTCTGTCTCGGGCTGGAATTCAGTTTCAAAAAGCTCCTGAACTCCGGCAGCTCGGCCATAGTCACGGCGCTGATAATCATCACCGGGATGACGATGGCCGGATTCGGGGTAGGGTGCCTGCTGCATCTCAACACGATCAACTGCATCTTCTTAGGCGGCATGATATCCATGTCGTCGACCACCATAATACTCAAATCGCTGACCGACCTGGGATTGCGGCAGAACAAATTTGCCACCATGGTGCTGTCGGTGCTGATAATCGAGGATCTTTTCGCCGTGCTGATGCTCGTGCTGCTGTCGTCGATGGCCGTAGGCGATGTGCAGGGGATGGAACTGCTGTACAGTGTCGGCAAGCTGCTGTTTTTCCTTATCATCTGGATTCTGGTGGGTGTGTACATCATCCCGTCGCTGCTTGTGCGTCTGCGCGGATATCTCAACAACGAGACACTGCTCGTGGTATCGATGGCGCTGTGTTTCGCCATGGCCGTATTCTCCGTATCGTGCGGATTCTCGCTTGAACTCGGAGCCTTCGTGATGGGGTCTATCCTGGCCGGCACCATGGCAGCCGAGCGGATAGAGCATGTCGTGCTCCCGGTCAAGGACCTTTTCGGCTCCGTATTCTTCATCTCGGTGGGAATGATGGTCGATCCCGGAGTGCTCGTCACTTACTGGGGCGAGATACTGCTGCTTGCCGTGGTGGTGATAGCAGGCATGATAATATTCGGATCGCTGGGTATGCTTGTGACCGGGCAGAGCCTGAAAGTGGCAATAGAGAGCGGCTTCACGCTCACGCAGATCGGAGAGTTCTCCTTCATCATCGCCTCGCTCGGCATGAGTCTGGGAGTGCTTCAGCCGAGTCTGTATCCTATTATAGTGGCAGTATCGGTGATTACGATATTCACCACCCCCTACTTCATCAAGATGGCCCGTCCGGCCTACGACCGCCTGCTTCCGCATCTTCCGCAGGGACTTCACTTCCTGATAGAGAGATATTCAAAGCAGGCATCGGATGCCAGCGACACGCGCCGCCTGTGGCGCGACATACTCAGCCGTTACGTGTGGAGGATTGTACTGTATTCGGTGGTACTGTTAGCCATCATACTTGTGTCGCGACAGTATGTATTCCCGTTGCTTGAAGGGATGTTCAGCCGTTGGGGGCATCTTATGGCGACGGTGCTGACACTGGTTGCCATGTCGCCCTTCCTTGTGGCCTTGTCTTTCAGCAGCACCAAGCCCGATGAGCGGATGCGTCTGCATCAGACGGCCTCATTCTACGATGTGCCCCTTGTGGCGATGCGGATCATACGCTATCTTGTGGCGATGCTCTTCACCGTATACTTCGTCACCCTCTCCTATGGCTCAATGATAGGGTGGATAGTGGGAGTATGCTTCTTTGTGTTGATCATCCTCTTTGCCTCCGGACGCATCATGCAGCGCTACAACCGTATGGAAGAGCGCTTCATGGACAACCTCAACATCCGCGAGAATACCCGGTCGGGTCGCAACAACAATCTGGTCGACGACCTGCACCAGGCCTATATCCAGGTCGGCCCCAACAGTATTTTTGTGGGCGACCGCCTGAAAGACTCCGGGCTGCGCTCGGATTACGGAGTAAGCATATCGAGCATCCAGCGTGGCCAGATGATGATACCTCTTCCCGGAGGAGAAACCCGTATTTTCCCCGGCGACATACTCGGCGTGATAGGCAACGATGAGCAGATCAAGGCCCTTAACGATGACATAGAGCGCGACGAACAGCACTTCAGCGAGCACGTATGCGGATACAAGCATGTCGAGCTTAAGAGCATCCTGCTCACAGCCACGTCGCCGATAGTGAATGTGCCGCTGCGCGATACGCAGATACGCGAGCAGTTCCACAGCATGCTCGTCAAGGTGCATCGCAATGGAGAATATTTCGAGCCGCGTCCGGATACGGTGCTGCTGCCTGGCGATCTGGTCTGGGTGGTAGGCGACACCGATCTTATCCCCGCAATGAAATGACCCGGCAGGAGCGCAGACGTTCCGGAATGAGAAGTAAATACGCGTGCGGCCCGGAAATCACCTGCAGGTGATTTCCGGGCCGCACTGTTATGGACATCGGCAAGATTCCGGCCGCAGAGTATGTGCTATTCCTTCTTCTCCCGCAGGTCGGCAAGCAGCTTCTTGCGGCGTATGCGCTGCACGACGTAGAGGTCGTAGTAGCTGAGCAGCAGCGTGGTAAGCGGCAGGGCGATAATCAGCCCGAGGAATCCCAGCAGGCTTCCCCAGACGGAAAGCGACAGAAGTATTATGGCGGGATTCAGCCCCATGGCCTTACCCATGATCTTAGGCGTAAGCACAAGGTCCTGAATGCACTGCACCACTACATACACCGCCATCGACTCCCAGAAAATCACCCAGAAATCCACGCCGTCGGCCACGTAGGCCACCACGCATAGCACCGCCGTGATCGGGAGCGATATCAGCTGCAGGTAAGGCACCATATTGAGCATACCGATGAAAAGGCCGAGCACTACCCCCATCGGTAGCCCGATGATGAGGAATCCGATGGCGAAAAGCACCCCTACACTCATGGCAATCACGAACTGGCCGCGGAAATAGCGGTTCATGGCATTCTTCACATCATCGAAAATATGAAACACCCGGTGGCGGTGCTGATAGGGTACGAGCTGGCGGAACGAAAGCATAAGTCTTTCATAGTCAAGCATGATGAAAATCAGATACAGGAATACTATAACCCAGCTTGCCACACCGAATATGAAGGCCACCGAAGAGCTGACGAAATTCCAGGAAGAGGAGAGGGTCTGCTTTGCAAGCCGTATCCATTCCTCGCGGCTCATCCAGCGGGAGATCTGGTCGAGATTGATATTGTCGCGGATAAACTCATGTATTTTTTCGGATACATAGGGTATCTGGATCTGCGTGGTGGCGTATTTGGTGATTGTGGCGGCCATCTCGCGGCATTCCTGAATAAGATAGGGGATGAAAATCATGCAGAAGACAGTCAGCACCCCCAAAGCTTCGATCAATGTGAGCACTACGGGGAGGAACCTGCTTTTAAGCCTGAAGACGCGCATGTTGAATTTCACCACCGGCTCAAGGATATAAGCCATCAGGCAGGCCGCCATGAAAGGCAGCAGCACTGCTTTCAGCACATCCAGAAGGTAAAGTGCGCCGAGAATGCCGATGACGGTGAACACGATTCTGACCACACGGTCGAAGGTATATGGTGTACGGTAGTCCATAAGTGTGTGTATGTGTGTATGTTGGATGAACTTTTACGGAAGTTGGCCGGAGAGGGGGATAAGGCGTCGGAAGGATCGCCGTGTGGCGATTGGCGCTTACAGAATGCAAATGTAATTGAAAATGACAGGATATGCAATATGGCGTTTGCATAATTTAAGATTTAAATAATCACAAAGCAGTGTGGAATTGTTAATTTTGTAAGATGAAAAAAACAGCCGTATCAGATAAAGGAAGATTCCGTCGCACCGGATGGCGGAAAATGATCATGTCGCTTGCCGTAGTGATGTGGGCTGCCATGGCGTATCCCCTCACCCCGCAGGAGGCCGTAAGCCGATTTGCCGCTACCCCCAGATTGCCGCAGGGGCGCATGGCTGTGCTTGTGACCGAACTCCCCACGGGCAACGTACTGGCATCCTACAATGCCGATCAGCCGCTGACTCCGGCATCGATCATGAAATGCATCTCGCTGGCTTCGTTGAGTGAGGCGATGGATGTGGATCAGCCGATATTGACTCCGGTGTTCGTAGATGGCGAGATAGATTCCGACGGAGTGCTTGAAGGGAATATCATCGTAGTAGGGCAGGGCGACCCTTCGGTCAATTCCAAAATATGGCCGGTAAGCACCGAGCTTACAGATGAAATCACCGAGGCGCTGCGCAATGCCGGCGTCAAGGCGGTAAAGGGGGGGATTATAGTGGATGAAAGTTATTTCGAGGGGCAGGCGGTGCCCCCGACCTGGGCTTCCGCCGACCTGCCGCATTCCTACGGCACAGGCTCGCACGCTTTCAATTATGCCAACAATTCGGTAGGTAAAAGTGCGGTAAAGGACCCCGCAGCCGCCTTCCGCAGCGACCTGCGCCGCAAATTATCGGCTGCCGGCATAAGCGTGGGCGACGCTCCGCTGCATCGTGGCGAGAATCAGGAACTTCTGCTCCATGCCTCTCCCGAACTGAAAGAGATAATGCGTTCATGCATGATGCGCAGCGACAACCTCTATGCCGAAACCTCACTGCGCCTCTTCGGCAAAGCCAAAGGGGGCGACGGCAGCACCGAGGATGCGGCCCGGCGTGAGCGAGAATACTGGCAGGACCGCCACCTGAATCTCGACGGAGTGAGGATCGTAGATGGTTCAGGACTCTCGAGGAGCAATCGGATGACTGCAAGATTCATGGAGAATGTGCTGCGCGATAAAAGCGGCGACGTGGAGTATGTGAGCTTCTTCCCCTTGGCCGGCCAGGAGGGGACATTGAAGAAATTTCTTGTCGATACGCCGCTTGACAGTTATCTGGCCATGAAGACAGGAAGCATGAACGGCATACAATGCTATGCCGGCTATAAACTTGACGACGACTTCGCTCCGACCCACGTGGTGGTAGTGATGGTCAATGATTTCAAGTGCGACCGTGCGTATCTGCGTGCACAGATAGAAAAGATGCTGCTCGAAGTGTTCTCGGATGAGAATATCACTAATAAGAAGTTTACCAATCCCCAGAAAAACATAAAGGATTATGCAAATTGAAACATTCCCCCTGTCGAAGGAAGATATCCAGCAGATGCTCGACCTCACTTACGAACTCGAGGGGCTGCTGCATCTGTCGGTCAATAGGGAAGAATCCACACCATCCCGACTGATGCCGCTGATGAAGTCGAAGATCGCGGCAATCTCGGTGCTTATGGATAAGAATGCGGAAGTCAGTGGGGAGGATGCCCCCGTATCGTCGCCCGATGATGATGCGGCCGGCTTCTCATACGCCATCCCCGATGATGATGATGAGCAGGAAGAAGAGCGTCGGGCTGCCGACGATATGGAAGATACCTCCTTGACCGGGCATGAGTCGGCTGAGGCGGATGCATTGCAACCCGACCTGCCGACAGATGTCGCAGAAGATCGGCAGCCTATGGAGCCGACAGCAGCGACAGTCGTGATGGATGATGCTACCGACGCTCCGGCGACAGCGATGCCGGCAGAGATCCCCGACAGCGAGGAGCCCGCTTACAACCCCGACCGACAGGAAATGTCGGGAATGCAGGATGAATCCGATGCTGATGGCGATGACGACAGCGACACCCTGTATGATGCCGAAAATGAGGATGAATCCGATGATGCGGAAGACGTGGAAGATGCGGAAGACGTGGAGGATACGGAATATGCCGACGGACCGGTTTTGACGGGCGATTATGTATATGACGGAGTCGCTGATGAAACCGAAGAGCCGGCTGACAGTGCGGAAGAGCTTCGTCCGTCGGTAGCGTCACAGCCCCGTCATAAGGCGCCGGTATTCAGCATCAACGACAGGTTCCTCTATTCAAGAGAACTGTTTGGAGGCAAGGTAGCCGACTTTGAATCAGCATTGAAGGATGTGGCCGGAATGGAAAGTTACGAAGAGGCAGAGGAATATTTCTATACAGAGTGGAATCTCGATCCGGAATCTCCTATAGTTCACGGCTTCCTTGAAGTGATAGCCAACTACTTTTCCTGATATCCGGGCTACAGCCGTAAACAGCAAACAGCTATGGGAAAACTCTACATAGTGCCTACACCGGTAGGCAATTTTGAGGATATGACACTTCGCGCCATCCGAGTGCTCGGAGACGCCGACCTGATACTGGCTGAGGACACGCGCACCAGCGCCGTACTGCTCAAGCATTTCGACATCCGCACCCCTATGCAAAGTCATCATAAATATAATGAGCATACGGCAGTGGCAAAGGTAGTGGAGATGCTGCGTGAGGGGCGCACGATAGCCTTGATTTCAGATGCGGGCACCCCGGGTATCTCCGATCCCGGCTTCCTTCTGAGCCGGGAGTGCCGCCGGGAAGGAATAGAAGTGGAATGTCTGCCGGGCGCCACAGCCTTCGTGCCGGCCCTTGTCGACAGCGGCCTTCCATGCGACAGATTCCATTTCGAGGGATTCCTGCCGGTAAAGAAAGGACGTCAGACCCGTCTGGGCCAACTTGCTCTGAAAGAGGAGACAATGGTGTTCTATGAGTCGCCTCACAGAATAGTCCGCACATTGACGGATATGGCGGCCGCCTTCGGTGCCGACCGGGAAGCGGCGGTAGTGAGGGAAATCTCAAAAAAGTTTGAGACCCACTATCTCTCAACCCTCGGTGAATTGCAATCCACATTTGAAATGAACCAACCCAAGGGTGAATTTGTTATTATAGTTGACGGAAAGAGAAGGGAACGTCCGGCACGTAAGTCGTCTGACAATGACCCGTTTGCAGGTTTGCCCCCAGGGGTGTTGCCGCGGGCTGCAGAGGACTGAGCGGGTGAAGGGGGTCCCCGGCATCCGCACAGAGAATCTATAAACTTTTAAACTTTTACTCCTGGGATTAGAGATTATTAATGTAATGCCCGATATGATTGGCGTCCGTGAGACGTTGATAATCAGAAAGGAAATTAATGATAAATCCCGCAAACAAGATTCAGTATGAAGAAAAGTATGCTTTTGGTCGGACTTGCAGCCCTTCTGCTTGGCGCCTGCTCCGGCAATGAGAAGAAACTCTCGGAGGATTCGGCACGCATCGCCGGCCTGCAGATGCAGTACAATGAAGCATCCAGTTTCAACGACTCGCTGCTCCTCCTGATGGGCGACATCTATACAGGCCTTGACTCCATCAATCAGCAGGAGGGCCTTCTCTACAAGACAGGAGGAGGCGAGGGTGTCAACCGTCGCGAAGAAATCAGCCGTAACCTTGCCGCAATACGTCAGCGCCTGGCCGCCAACAAGGCCCTTCTCGAAGAACTTCAGTCGAAGGCAGCCGCATCGGGTAAGGACAATACAGTGCTCAACAAGACCATCGACCAGCTCAAGGCCCGTCTGGCAGAGCAGGACACCAAGATAGCCCAGCTCACAGCCGATCTTGAGAAAGCCAATACGCAGATAGCTGATCTGAACACTCAGGTGGCCGAAGGTCAGAAGCAGGTGGAAGAGGCAAATGCAGCTACAGCAGAGGCACAGGCCCAGACCGTAGCAGCCGAAAATGAAGCCAACAAGGTGTACTATGCCATCGGTACCAACAAAGAGCTGAAAAACAACGGTCTTCTTGAAAAGAAATTCCTCGGTACGACCAAAGTGCTTCAGGGCGATTTCAATCAAAACTACTTCACCGTAGCCGACAAGCGTACCCTCACTTCAATACCGACAGGCAGCAAGAAAGTGAAAATCCGTACCAATATGCCTGAAGGAAGCTACGAGATCGTAGGAGGCAAGGATGAAAACAAGACAGTGAAGATCACCAACCCCACCAAATTCTGGAGCATGTCGCCCTATCTGGTGATCGAGGTAGACTGATACTATTACAGACAGACTAAGTTCCGGCACCCGCCGCAAGCGGAGCCGAGACAGGATATGGCGCCTGTGGAGCATTGCCCCACAGGCGCTTTTTAGTATGTTGCGCCGCATGCAGAGGCGGATAAAAGTTAAAAGTGAGAATAAAGAGAGGGAGGTATTTGATTGTTAGGATATTTTTACTAATTTTGGCACAAATTGAAACGTACATGACATATCAGCATCTACCATATATACATAATCACTGCCTCCGCAAAGTGCCAAAAGTGGCCACACTGTTGATTGGAGCACTGGTGTTGCTTCTTTCTCCAGGGTGCAAGCCGACTGAGAAGAACTACCGTTCGGCCTACGATGTGGCGCGCGAAAAGCGCGAGCGAGATCTTCAGCGTCAGCAAGAACTGCAGAACGAGCTTGGCCTTCAGGGGGCCGGCGTAATGCAGCAGGGCGACGACGGCGCCATGCTGGAGGAGGTGGCAGGCAGGAAAGTATGGACTCGGCATATGAACTTTGCAAAAGCCGACACGGTACGGATTTATGCCGTAAGCGTGGCCACCTTCGGAATGGGCACCAATGCACGGGCAATGGCAGCCGACCTCAGGAACGAAGGTTGGAGCAAAAGCCGGGCAGTGGAAGGGGGAGGGCGCAGCCTTGTACTTATCGGCGACAGCAACTTGCCGGAAGAGGCGGTAGAAATGCTTACACGCTTTGAAGACGGGCATAAGGATTGGCAATATGTCGGCCAGCCGGGGATTATGCTTGTAATTGGCGGTTCGAGATAGAATTTTGTCCATTGCGGGTATATTATTCGTTCTCAAGTAAAGAAAAGTGAAAAGGGGTGTATTGGAGGGGTGAAAAATTGACGATGTTAATAAATGTCGGAAAAAACAAAATTTTAGTGTGAGCAACGATTGCCATGTCTAAAAAAACATTAAATTTGCGATATGAAGTGTAAAGCCCCCCTCCTCCGGGTCGCCGTGAAGGTGAAAAAACGGTCAGGAGGCACCATATCGGAAGGAGTCCCGGATTATGCTTGTAATTGGCGGTTCGAGATAGAATTTTGTCCATTGCGGGTATATTATTCGTTCTCAAGTAAAGAAAAGTGAAAAGGGGTGTATTGGAGGGGTGAAAAATTGACGATGTTAATAAATGTCGGAAAAAACAAAATTTTAGTGTGAGCAACGATTGCCATGTCTAAAAAAACATTAAATTTGCGATATGAAGTGTAAAGCCCCCCTCCTCCGGGTCGCCGTGAAGGTGAAAAAACGGTCAGGAGGCACCATATCGGAAGGAGTCCCGGAGGGGATCCGGAAGGAATGGCAACGGCAGAACCACATCTACCATACGTAACGAAACAACCGAACAAACCAACGTTTTCGAACAACAATAACCAAGTCATAAACACTTCAAGTATGAGAAAACTGTTTTTACTCATGATTAGCGTGATGCTGTGTGCGGTAGGCCTACAGGCCCAGACGCGCACCATCCACGGCACCGTGCTCGACGCCTCCAACCAGGAGCCGCTGATCGGTGCGACAATCATGCCTATCGGCGGAGGCCAGGGAGCCGCAGCCGATATCGACGGTCATTTCACCATTACCGTCCCCGCCAACGTCAAGAAGGCGCAAGTGTCATACGTGGGTTTCACGACAAAGCAGGTCGACCTTACCCCGAACATGACCGTCTATCTCGACGCCTCTTCCACATCACTTGATGACGTGGTAGTCGTGGCCTACGGTACCGCCACCAAAGAGTCACTCACAGGCTCCGTGGCCGTAGTAGGTTCAAAGGAGATTGAAGACCGTCCGGTGACCAGCGTAACCTCAGCTCTTGAGGGTAATGCCCCCGGTGTACAGGTCAACAACTCTGTGGGCACACCTGGATCGGAACCGGATATCCGAATCCGAGGCTTCAACTCGATCAATGGTACAAACTCGCCTCTCTATGTAGTGGACGGTATTCCCTACAGTGGCTCGATCGCCGACCTTAACCCTGCCGATATCGAATCGATGTCGGTGCTTAAGGACGCCGCATCCGCAGCTCTTTACGGTAACAAGGGTGCCAACGGTGTGATCCTCATCACCACGAAGAAAGCAAAGAACGTAGGTCAGGTTGACGTGACACTGCAGGTACGTCAGGGTATGTATACCAAAGGTATCCCCAACTACGACCGACTTGGTGCAGCCGACTGGATGCAGGTTGCATTCAACGGCTATACGGCAGGTAACGTCTCCAACGGTTCAGCAGCCAATCTGGCAGAAGCCATCAGCACTTATAGAAGCAATTTTATCAGCGCGTATGCGAAGTCGAACGTGTTTGGTGTTCCCGAGTCGGAACTCTTTGATGCTACAGGCCGCTTTGTAGGTGGCGCAGTGCTTCCCGGTTATACCGACCTTGACTGGTGGGATGCCGTAAGCGTCAGCTCCGGATATCGTCAGGAATACAACGTAAATGCCGCTGCCGCTACCGACAAGTTCAATATCTTCGCATCGGTAGGTTATCTGAAAGAGCATGGCTATACGCTTAATACAGACTTTGAGCGTTTCAATGCCCGTGTAAATGCCAACTATAATCCCACATCATACTTGAAGTTCGGTATCAACCTTGCTGCCACACAGCAGGAGAATGAGCTTCTTGCATCAACTTCGGGATCCGGTCAGGAAAATATCTTCAATACGCAGGGTATGGCTCCGATCTTCCCGTATTATCAGCACGATGCGGATGGCAATATCCTTTATGACGATCTCGGTCAGCCCCTTTGGAACGAAGCAAGCTATCTTGGCGGCACCAACATCGGCTACACAGCCCGTGCGGATGCATCTCACAACTCAGCTACCGTAATCGACGGCTCGGTATACGGTACTGCCGTAATCCCTTATGGCTTTGAGCTGACAGTGCGTGGCACAATGCACCGCGACAAGACCAACTACTTCAAATCCCAGAATAAGAATATGGGTTCGGGTGCGCCTGCCGGCGGCTCAATCCAACGCAGCTGGGGTCAATACAGCAACCATACCTTCCTTCAGGAACTCAACTGGAGCCATGAATACGGTCTGCACCATATAGATGCATTGCTGCACCATGAAAATACTACGTATCGCGAGGATGTCAATGGCGTGACAGCGTATACTCAGATGTATGAAGGCAACTACAACCTCTCCAACTACGTACCTTCCGAAGATTTCCCAGTATCAATTGCCGGTTCAATCGCCGAGACTCATGATGAGTCATATCTTGGCCGAGCACGTTATAACTACAATCAGAAGTATTTCGGTGAATTCTCAGTACGTCGCGACGGAACATCCCGCTTTGCAAAAGACAATCGCTGGGGTACATTCTGGAGCGTCGGTGCAAGCTGGATCATCTCCAAGGAGAAATTCATGCAGAATCTCGTATGGATGGACTATCTGAAACTCCGTTCGGCTTACGGTTCGGTAGGTAACTGTATGTCGGCATCGGCTTACGCCTATATGTCGCTCTACGTATCGACCGGTCTGCCTATTGACGGTAACTACGCTATCATTCCCGCCCAGCTTGCTGCCAACAATGTGAAATGGGAGGCTACGAAGACATTTGATATCGCATTGGAGGGTTCGCTCTTCAACGAGCGTCTCGGCTTCAGCGTAGGCTTCTTCGACAAGGTCAACTCCGATCTTCTTTTCAATGAGCCGCAGGCCCTTTCTGCCGGTACTATCGCCAATGGCGGCAGTGTGCCGACCGTGCTGACCAATGTCGGCACTATGCGCAATACCGGTTGGGAAATCTCGATCTATGGCGATGTGATTCGTCTGGGAGACTTTAAATGGAGCCTTCAGGCAGACGCTACATTCCTCAAGAACAAGATTACCAAACTGCCTGACCACCGTACGACCTTCGCCGGAACATCCATTCGTGCCGAGGGATTGTCAATCTATGAATTCTTCTGCTATCCGTGGGCCGGTGTCGACCAGCTGACAGGTCAGAGCCTCTACCTGATTGACAAGTCATCCTACGACTACTATTCGTACAACGACAATTTCCAGCTCGTATTTGATGAGGATATGTACAACCAGCAGGTTGAGGCTGCCCGCCAGGAGGGAGCCCTTGTGGAATACGATGGCAAGCTCTACACCTCGAACCCCAACTATTCCGGCCGTCTGAGCAGCGGTACATCACTCCCGACAGTATACGGTTCATTCGGTACCAACTTCTCCTGGAAGGGTCTCTCCATCGGCGCCCTCTTCACATACAGCCTCGGAGGCAAGACACTTGACTCCAACTATGCAAGCTACATGATGCTGAGCGATACCCCCACTGCGCTGCATGTGGATATGCTTAATGCATGGCAGCAGGCACCCGAAGGGATGACTGCCGACAGTCCCGATCGTATTGATCCCAACGGCGTTCCGCAGGCCAATTCGTTCCTTGGTATGTACAGTTCAAGCTCATGGTCGACCCGCTTCCTTACAAGCAGCGACTATCTGGTGTTCAAGAACCTCAACGTAAGCTACGACCTTCCCCGCAAATGGACAGCCCCGCTTCAGCTCAAGGGTCTTAACGTAGGTCTTTCGATCGACAACCTCTTTACCCTTACAAAGCGTAAAGGTATGAACCCGCAGCAGAGCTGGTCAGGTAGCCAGGGTACGACGTTCGTGACAGCGCGAGTATACAGCTTCCAGCTGACAGCACGTTTCTAAAGAGGCTAAAGCTTACAACAATCTGCAAATTAACAACGAACCAAAGCAACATGAAAAAGATATTTCATAAAGGCATTGCGGCCATCGCGTGTGCCGGGATGTTGGCAGGATGTTCCTCCGACTATCTTGACGTGCAGCCGGAGACCGTAATTTCCACCTCCCAGATCCACACCACGCAAGAGGGTGCGCAGCAGGCTCTGTACGGTCTGTGCGAGTCAATGTACTTCCCGATGGATGACTACTTTGACAGCTATCTTTTCCCCAATGGAGAGCCCTACATCTCGACAGTGTACGGAGAAGTGCTGGGACAGGATTACTTCTCATATATGTGGGCCTCCCGTTCAGGCACCAACTTCTCATGGGCATCCAACATGCTTCCCGGCGGCTGGATCCCCCTGCTCCCCTGGTCATACTTCTACAATCTGGTCAATCAGGCCAATGTGATTCTCGACGGAATCGATGATATCGATGGTGATGAGAATCAGCTGAAGCTCATCAAGGCGCAGGCTCTCACCATCCGTGCTCATGCTTACGACCGCCTCGTGCAGTTCTACGCTCCCCGCTGGCAGGATTCGGAGAACGGGTC
Source organism: uncultured Porphyromonadaceae bacterium (assembly GCA_947176605.1). Lineage (GTDB taxonomy): Bacteria > Bacteroidota > Bacteroidia > Bacteroidales > Muribaculaceae > Lepagella. The sequence continues at coordinate 38,678 of CAMWRH010000011.1, read as the reverse complement.
GCGCTATTGCGTGGTGCTCCGTCTGAAGGCAGGAGTGGAGGATGTGCCTCTGTCGACAATGAATGATGTGCTTGCCCAGGTCTATAAGGACTGTGATGATGCCATTGCCCTGTATAGCGAATCCACGGCAAAGCGTGCCAAAAGCTGGGAGCCCGGCATAGAAGTGGCGTATGGTATCAAGGCAAGAGCCGCATTGCTTCGTGAAGACTGGCCTACAGCACAGGAGAATGCCAACAAGGCACGTGCAGGCTATTCAATCATGACTCCCGAAGAGTTTAATGCCGGATTCTGCAGCCCCACCCGCGAGTGGATGTGGTATGCATACGGAGGCGACTTCGGCTATGCCTGCTTCGGCACGATGTATGCCTGCAACGGTGCATATCCGGGCGTATGGGGTGATGGCGCAGGTGCGATCAACTATGAACTCTACCGTCAGTTCCCCGCAGGTGATATTCGCAGTGAGCAGTTCTTTACTCCCGATAAGCTTCTTGGTACAACAGTTAAAGCCTCGGCATTCTGGAGCTCGACATACTGTGATCCGGTATCAATGAACCTCAACAGTCTTCATGACCTGATGAAGGCACAGATACGTGCATACCAGAACTCCCACATGCCGACTGATACATCAATCGACTGGCCGCTTCCCTACAACAACTTCCAGACCGGCAACAGTAATGATACAAAGGTAGTATTCGGCGCACAGTATAAGTTCTGGGCCAAGAATGACTATGGTGTAGGTGACTACTGCATGATGCGAGCCTCCGAGATGCTTCTCACAGAGGCGGAGGCTGCCTGCCATAACGGAGATGACGCCACTGCAGTAGCGGCTCTTCTTGAGCTTAACGCACAGCGAAATCCCAACTACACCTGCAGCCTGAGCGGCGACGCCCTTCTTGATGAGGTGAGACTGCAGCGTCGTTTTGAGCTATGGGGCGAAGGATTCAGCGTCTTCGACCTCAAGCGCTGGAATATGCCGATGGTCCGCAATCCGTGGGAGCGCAACAACGTAAACTCCAACAATATTCCGGTGGCATATCAGCTCCGCATAGAGCCCAATGCACGCACATGGAAATTTGCAGTGCCTCTCAACGAGTCTCGCTACAACAAGCTGGTAGACCGTACGTTGGTAGACTATTGATGAGCATCCGCAACTCATCTCAAGCAAAATAATCCCTCTGACTCATTTCGGGTCAACGTGGAATTACGACAGGAGAGCCCGGTATCATATGATGCCGGGCTCTTTGTGGTTATTGAACTTCAGAAAGCGCGTGGCAGGAAACAGATGAAATCAAAGTTATGACAGTGCGGAAACCGATGGTGAATGGGAATCTATGGGGTGAACTACATTATATATAATCAAATTTTCCTCCGATTACTTGCATATGTCAGAAATAATTGTCAATTTTGCGATTGAAGAGTGTGTGTAATCCCGTTTCGAAAAAGAGATACAGTGGATTAGACGTAAAAAGTGTTTAAACTTCCATATATCGAAAATATTCGTAACACATATTTAACTTAACTTAAAATGAAGAAAATCTTTACGCTTATGGCCGGTGTGGCAGTATGTGCCATCGGTTATGCAGCAGCTCCCAAGATGCCGGAGCCTGTAAAGGTGAAATCTACAGCATCCGCCGAGATGCTTCAGGATCTCCGTGTAGAAGACACAACGGCTTTCTACGATGTAGCGACAAAGGGAGACTATACCCGCACATGGACTGATGCCCAGGGGAGAGTATGGGACCTTCAGCTCAATATGTATGATGAGTCAGTAGGTGAATTCTTCGGTCTGGTATCAGCCGATACCGATGAGCCAATGACGTTTGATGATCTGCCCTACTATCCTGCTCGCTATATGCTCCGTCGCCTCAGCGCCGACCAGACATCAGTAGTGGATGGTGTGATATTCTATCTGATATGGCCTACGTATTTCATCTACGATCAGATCTTCACATACGATGGCGAAGTCGATGCTAATGGCGAGATCCCTGCCGACAAGCGTAACTACGCAGTAGTACCCCCTTCGGAACTTCTCAACAATACCCGTGGCTGCCGCACATTCACAGAGCGTCCGGCTTACTATGTCGGAGGTGTCCTGAACGACGGCTATACAGCCTGGTCAACCTTCGGTATGATCAACAACGAATGGCTTGGCATTACAGCCCTCTATAATGGTGCGGAAGCTACTACCGTTGCCGACGGCGGCACAGCTTCGACATTGGTATTCAGCTCATACGACCTTGAGGATAACTCAATGTCCGTGCGCAACCGCATCTTCCTGAAGACTGCCAGCGGTGCGACTCAGACTATTGCCAATAACTTTGCAGGCACAGCCGGCGTGGAGGGTTTCGAACCCCGTTATGTCACCAATACATTCGGCGATATCCACGTATTCAATACAGGTCTGCTCAACAGTAAGGTGCTGGGTGACAACAATCCCTTCACTTCTGAGGAGTTCGACAGTGTGACTGCATTCTACATCGCAGCATGTGATCCGGTATATGAATGGGTGGTAAATCCTTCGGCTACAAGTTTCAACACCAACGTGGTAGGTCTCTATCTCTCACAGGAAGGTGTGACTCCCACTGATACACAGGCTAACCTTATGATCGGTTATGCATTCGGTGATCCTTCATATGCTAACGATACATCTCTTGATCCCAAAGAGATCATGTTCAAGCTCAACGAAGGTGAGATGGCATATGCTGAAGAACTTGATCAGTGGTATACTAAGATTTACCCCCAGGTCAATACATTCGTGACCGGTGGTCTTGCAGCCAGCTGGTCGGAAGAATTCGGTATGGAGGTTGACAACCAGGCAAGTGTGCTCGTACTTGATGGTCCTCAGGAGTTCGGCTGGGGCACAAAGGACGGCTTCTCCGCCTCACTTCGTTCGCAGTGGTCTCGCTACGTGACAACCACAAGCACAGGCAACATCATCTACCACTACGATCCCACCAACGTACAGCTCACCCGCACATTCTCATCTGTAGGCACTCTTGATGCCTCTGGTGTAGAGAATGTGGTGGCTGAGGGTGTGCAGGCTCAGGTTGTGGCCCGTGACGGCATGATCAGCGTTAACGCAGGTGAGAAGGCTCCCATCGCCATCTTCACTCTCGACGGTAAGCTCGTGAAGGCTGTTGAGGCCGAGAACGTGGCTGTTGAGGCTGCTAAGGGCGTTTACGTGGTTCGCGTAGGCGAGAAGGCTACTAAGGTAGTGCTCTAAATCCCCCCGACAGGATTTCAGAAGCTGAAATACTCAGTAACTGAAAGCCCCCAAATCTGAAAGAATCAATTTATGCAAATAGTATTCCCCTCGGCGTTGTGATATCGCCGGGGGGAATCTTTGTGTATAGATATCGCCGGGGAAAACGGTAGGTATAGATATCGCCGGGGAAAACGGTAGGTATAGATATCGCCGGGGTAGGGGAATCGTATTTACGTGAAAAGGGGCGATGCAAACCAATCGGGGCTTCCGGGCGTTATGACTCTAAAACATTCTAAAAGATTCCGTTATATGAAGCATATCGCATCTTCGGCCCTCATGATGGCCGCAATCGTCACAGGTTCGCTTTTGTCAGCCCCATCAGAGGCATCAGCATGTTCGCGCATACTTTATCAAGGCAACGACTCACTCTTCGTAGTAGGCCGTTCGCTCGACTGGAAGACACCGATACCTACCAACCTTTACGTGTACCCGCGCGGAATGCACAAAAAAGGTTCCGACAAACCCGGTGCCGTAGAATGGGATTCGAAATACGGTGCAGTCTATGCCGTAGGGTATGACGGCGGCATTACAGAGGGGATGAACGAGAAAGGACTCGTGATCAACGGACTCTTCTGCAAAGGCACTGTATACGAAAGCGAAGATACCTCAACACGTCCGCCGATCTCAATGTCGATGTTTATCGGATGGCTGCTCGACTGCAACGCCACGGTCGAAGAAGTGGAGGACGTGCTCCGCAGTCATGATTTCTACCTCTCAGGCGCCACATTCGACGGCGGCACAGCCTCCACGCTTCACTGGGGAGTGACCGATGCCACAGGGCGCTCTATAATCTTCGAGTTCGACAACGGCAAGATCAACATATTCGACATGGCCGACTACCTCGCCATGACCAACGATCCGCAATGGCAGTCGATGACAGCCATCATCGACTACTGGCAGAAAAAAGGAGGCCAGAACACCCTCCCCGGCACCGTCTCCTCCCCCGACCGCTGCGTGCGCGGCAACTACTTTGCCCACCATGTGCAGAAGACCGGAGACACCGACCTGGGCGTATCGATAGCAAGAAGCATCCTCGTCAACTGCTGCGTACCCTACACCTACGAAGTAGAGACCGAACCCAACCTCAGCAGCACCCAATGGCGCAGCTTCTCCGATCCACGCGACCTGCGCTACTACTTCGATATCGTCACCAACCCCGGCATGTACTACATCGACCTCTCACAGTGCGATCTCAGCAAAGGAGCACCCGTACGCCGCATGGATACCACCAAAGAGACACAGATCGTAGGCAATGCCAACCGCTATCTTGAGAAACACGCCGGATTCACACCGATGTACTGACTATGCGGACTCTCCCCGCTGTCACGCATGAAGAAACACGCCGGATTCACACCGATGTACTGAGCATGCGGACTCCCCACGCTGTCACGCATGAAATATGATTGACGCGATAGCCATGCATCCCGTCAAAGAAAGACAGCCATCACGATAAACAGGAATGCCTTTGGCGCCGCATATCGGCAGCCAAAGGCATTCCTGTTAAGTATCATTCCCCTCAGGGATACGGAGAGGATAGGGGGGAGGACGCCCGGATCAATCCGAAGTCACCTTATCGGCAATCGCACCGGTAATGCCGGGCAGCTCCCTCTTCGGGCGCTGCCCGAAAGTATAGCCTATTGAGAACGTGGCTGCAATCGGGGTAGACGTGCCACGTCCCGGAGTGAACCAGGCAGGATAGTCGGGATTACCGTACGACTGATGGAAATTGAAATTATACCTCACCGACCATCCCATGAACAGACCGCGCCACAGCTTCACCTTAAGTCCGGCCAGTGCCTGACCGTAGAAAGCCGTAGAAGAGAGTCCCGTCATCTGCGTCGGGCCATCGGCCACATAATACTCCGAGCCGGCCTGAATGCCATAGATATCATAGCTGAAACTGCTCCAGCCCGCCCTCAGACCGAGGAAAAACTGATAGTCAGGATTACTCTTATACAGGAAATTATAGTTCATGCCGATACGGGCATACAGCGACGGAGCCACCTTAAAATTACATCGCCCGTCGTCGGGCCACGCATTCGAGAAAGCCACACCGACCTCTACGACCGGGAAAAACCAGTTATGTACCGAGCAGTCGGCCCATACGTCAAACGAGGCCCTGCGCTGTCCTATGACCATCATCACGGCATCAAAGAAATTGGCTCCGATGCTCACCCCGTTGAAAGCCCTGTAAGTCGGAGCCGCCTTAGCCTTGGTCACCGTGTCGAGCTCGGCAAGGAATCGCACCGGAGTCTGGAGCGGTTCGCCATGCCGGTCGTAATAATGCATCGGGGGAGCGGCCGGAGCCTCGCGGTCGATGTCGACAGGATTAGTCTTCGGTACCGGCAGACTCACCGTCCGCGAATCCGGAATCAGGAGTTGAGCCGAATCGCCTGTGACCGGAGGGATTGAATCTGCAGCGGTCGGATCGGCGGCAATCCGCAGCGCTTCCGTATCTGCAGCCGTCACCGTATCAGAGGGGGTACCCTGCGGTGCGGACTGCTGCGCATTTCCGATGGCCGCGCCACGTCCGGCAGTAGCCGCCATCAGAGGCAGCATGGCCATACAGGCGATAGAAGCGAAACTCTTCCAGATCATGGAGCTACTCAAAACTCTTCGGCAATTAGATAGTTATTACGTTCCGGCGAATTACGGGTGATAAGTTCGCCTACAAACCCGGTGAGGAAAAACTGCAGCCCCATGATCATGCATGCGAGCGCAAGATAGAAATATACCGAATTGGTGACGAAAAAAGCGTACGAATCATTACATAGACTCACCACCTTAAGAATCAGCACAGCCAGCACCGCCAGAAAGCCCACTACAAACATCAGCGTCCCCAACAGGCCGAACAGATGCATCGGCTTCACCCCGAAGCTTGACTGGAACCACAGCGTGGCCAGGTCAAGATACCCGTTGACAAAGCGGTCAAGGCCGAACTTCGTGTGCCCGTACTTACGTGCCTGATGCTGCACCACCTTCTCACCGATCTTCTTATATCCGGCATTCTTGGCCAGATAGGGGATATAGCGGTGCATGTCGCCGTACACTTCGATATGCTTCACCACATCCCGCCGGTAAGCCTTCAGACCGCAATTGAAATCGTGCAGGTTCTTTATCCCCGACACTCGGCGTGCCGTGGCATTGAAGAGCTTCGTAGGGATGGTCTTCGACAGCGGGTCATAGCGTTTCTTCTTCCAGCCCGACACCAGGTCATACCCCTCCTTCGTGATCATCCGGTAGAGTTCGGGTATTTCATCGGGCGAATCCTGAAGGTCGGCATCCATAGTGATTACCACATCCCCCTGCGCCTTGCGGAACCCCTCGTTAAGGGCCGGCGACTTACCGTAATTCCGGGCGAAAGAGATGGAGTGGATGTTAGGGTCGGCGGCGGCCAACGTGTGCACCACATCCTGCGAGCGGTCGGTCGAGCCGTCATTTACAAAGATTATTTCATAACTGAAGCCATTATCCTTCATCACACGCTGTATCCAGCGCGTCAGTTCGGGGAGCGACTCCTCCTCATTGAAGAGGGGTATGACAATTGAGATATTCATTTGCGTATCAATCGTGGAGAGACATGGTGATTAGAAATTCCAGTCGGTGGCTTCGAAGAGCCGGCGGTCGTCGGCGATCTGATGGCTCACCGTGGTGAGCATATCCCCCATAAGCACGCCGTTGACACCTCCTCGCAGCATCCGGGCCATCGATTCCGCCGAGAGACGCATGCGTCCGCCTGCGAAGCGTATGCTCTGGCGCGGCAGAATCATGCGGAACAGAGCGGCGGTGCGTATTATCTCCTCCTCGCCGATGAGCGGAGTGTGCTCCAGCGGCGTCCCCGGGATAGGGCAGAGTATGTTGATGGGCACCGAATCCGGGTCAAGTTCCGCCAGTTCGAAAGCGAAATCCAGACGGTCGGCCATTGTCTCCCCCATACCGATTATACCTCCTGAGCAGATTTCCATGCCGCATTCCCGGGCATAGCCGATGGTGCGCCGCTTGTCGTCGGGGGTATGAGTGGTGCAGAGGGTACGGAATACCTTATCCGACGACTCCATATTGCAGTGATACCGCCGCACACCGGCATCGGCCAGCCGTTGCATCTCCTCCTTGCCGAGGAGTCCCATCGAGGCGCAGAGATATAGCGAAGTGTCGGCCGAGAGCTGCCGGTACTGATTGCAGAAATATTCAAGGTCGCGTTCGCTGACGGAGCGTCCGCTCGTGACGAGCGAGAACCGCCGGATTCCCTCCCGTTCATTATGCCTGGCGGCCTCCAGAACCTTCTCATAGGGGAGATTCGGATACTCGGTGCATCCGGTTTTGAAATGAGCCGACTGGGCGCACCACCGGCAGTTCTCGCTGCAGCGTCCGGAGCGGGCATTTACAATCGAGCACGAGTCAATCGTGTCGGGCTGCGTGGCGCGGCATACTCGGTCGGCAGCATCGCACAGGGCATCAAGGTCAGGCCACATGGCCAGGGCATCGGCTTCCTGGCGTGAGATGCGTCCTCCGCCTATGAGGCGGGAGGTGATTTCCTGAAGATCAATCTTAGGGGTATTCATGATGACGCTTGTATGGTTTTTTCGTTCGGAGGGGGGAGGGGTAAGTAGGTAAGGATCGGCGACAGGGCCGGGAAAGGATGATCAGTCCGGTGGATAAGCCGCTATGAAGATGCCTCGTTCCGCCATAAGCGGGCGTATGTCGTGGAGGCGGCGCAGATTGACGCGGCCTACGGCATAATGATAGTCGTCCGACGTGAAGCGCTCATAGATTTCCTCAAACTGCATCAGGTCAAGATCATCCTCCGTATTATAGCGCACGTATGCGCGGAACGACAGATCATTGCTGAACACCGGGAGTTCACCCGCGCAGTCCATGCGCTTGTAGCGGTAGAAATAATCATAGCGTATGGCCGAGATGTCGCTCAGCACCGCCGACGATGTGGGGTGGCCACCGGCACCGCGTCCCACCAGGAACTGCTTCCCGTAGAAAAGCCCCTTGATCACCACACCGTTAAACTCATCCTCACACGAATAGATAAACTTATTGCGCGATATCAGATGCGGTATGACACTGAGGGTCAATCGGTTGTCGGGCAGCTTCTCGGCCAGGCCGAGAAGCTTGAAGCGGCGGTCCTTTTCGCGGGCGAAGCGTATGTCATGGTCATTCATATTCGTGATGCCGTAGCAGAACACCTGCTGCGGCTCCACATATACACCGAAGGCATGGAGCGTAAGGATCACGAGCTTAAACAGCGAGTCCCATCCGTCAAGGTCGAGCGTGGGGTCAGACTCAAGGAATCCCAGTTCGCGGGCCAGCCGCAGGGCGGCCGCATGGTCCATCCCCTCATTAAAGATCTTTGACAGGATGAAATTAGAGCTCCCGTTGAGGATACCCTTTACCGAAATCTGCAGGTCATTGTCATAATACTCCTCCAGATTGCGGATTACCGGAATCGAGCCGCATGCCGAGGCATCGTAAAGCAGAGCCGTCTGCATCTCCTTCTGCAGCTCTATAAGCTCGGGGAGATGATGTGCCAGCATTTTCTTGTTGCCTGTCACGACCGGGAGCCTGCGTCGCAACGCTTCGGTCACGATTTCATAAGCCGCCTCGGCATCATCGATAAGCTCTACGATCAGATTGACTTCAGGATCATCGAGCACTTCGCGGCGGTCGGAAGTGAAAATCAGACTGGGAGTCTCGGCCTGATGGCGTGCCACATTGCGCACGCACACCCTTGAGATCACCATTCCGGATTCCGGCACACGCTGCAGCAGCTCATACAGGCCGCGGCCTACAGTGCCGTATCCGAACAGCCCTATTTTTATGATGTTCTTATTATTCACGTTATTGGAGGTTGGTGAAATTGATATTGAAAAGGAGGAGGGGAGAGGATCAGGGGTTGCGGCGGCGGAACCCGGAGATGAGCCGGTCGAGCTGCTCATGTTCGATGAGAAATCCGTCGTGGGCGAAATCCGACACCACAGAAGCCAGCTCCGCACCGGGGATCATGGCTGCCATTTCCTCATGATAGGAAGGGGGAAACAGTATGTCGCTGCTCACACTCACCACCAGACACTTGGCTCTGATGCGTCCCAGAGCCTCGGCAAAACTGCCCCGGCGGTGGCTTACATCGTGACTGTCCGACGAGCGGCACATCCGCAGATAGCTGTAGACGTCAAACCGGTCGGCCAGCTTCTTTCCCTGATATGCCTGATAGCTGTGGGCGCGTCGGGTGAAAGGATCCGTGCGCTGCGGCGGGTCAGCCTGAGTGGCGTCATAACCCGAGTGGCTGCGATAGGAGAGGAGAGCCATGGCCCGTGCCGCCTCCAGCCCTTTTCGTGCCGCCTGCGGATCGGGGCGTCCGTATGAAGAGTCGGCCTCGATGGCCATATACATGGCCTTATTGATAGCCGCCAGCCAGGGGCGGCACTGAAAGTCGGTGGCGCATAGCACGGCACGCCGTGCTATTTCCGGCTCACTCACAAGCCATTCCAAAGCCTGGAATCCCCCGAGCGAACTGCCGATTATCGTGTCGATGCGGCTTATGCCGAGATGCCGGGCGAGCAACTGATGCGCCCTCACCATATCCCTCACCGTCACATCCGGGAATGCTGCATAAAGCGGAGTCCCGTCGGGAGGGAGAGGCGTCGTGGGCCCCGTAGAGCCATAGCATGAGCCTATGACATTGGCGCATACCGTATACCAGCGGGCCGGATCCAGAAACTTCCCGGCCTCCACCGTATGAGGCCACCAGTCGGCCACATCGGAATTGGCCGTCAGCGCATGCATCACCCACACGGCATTCGATGCATCGGCATTCAGAGCGCCGTAGGTATGGTATGCGATACGCAGTTCGGGCAGTGTCGCACCGCATTCCAGCTCAAAAGGATGCGGCCAGATGAATAACTTGACGTTTGAATCTTTCATTATTCTGCAAATTTAATAATAAAGCGGGTTGCAGACAATAAAATATACGCATAAATTTGATTTTGCGAGTCGAGGGAGGTAACAGTGACGTGCTGTCATCCCCAAACTTGCGCGAGTCAATTGCAATATTGGAGATAAAATGAACGTTAAAAAAATATGAAACTCACATTCCTGATACCTCCCTGTTACGACAACAAGCAGCCTGCCGAACGCTCGGCCGGATGCACCCGCATCGTGTATCCGATGATAAACATATACGAACTCACCGCCGCCGCAACCCTTCGCGAGGCCGGACATGAGGTGGAATACCGCGACTTCGTGGCCGAAGGTCAGGAGCCTGAGGCTTTCGACCGCTTTCTGAGCCGCGACCTATCCGACGCCTACCTGATATGGAGCGTCAACCTCTCGCTCGACAGCGACCTTAAGGCAGTGGAACATATCAGAATGTTTCATCGCAATACTCCGGTGATACTCATGGGGCCTGCTCCGACATACTACATGCACCGCGCCCTTTACGACAGCAATACCTATCTAGTGAGAGGAGAGCCCGAGCTTACGCTGCTTGAGCTGACCGACTGCCTGTCGCGCCGCGAGCGCCCGGTGAATGTGAAAGGGGTCACGTTCGTAGGTCCGGGCAACAAGCGGGTGAGCAATCCTCCCCGCCCCCTCAACATGGATCTTGACTCCTTGCCCTTTCCGGCCCGCGACTTGCTGAAAGGGCGCCAATACCACAACCCGAAACTCAAGACCGGACCATACACGACCATGTTCACCTCACGCAACTGTCCGTACCACTGCATCTTCTGTGTGCCGTCGTCGCTCACGTTTGCCCGCGAGATAGAATATCACAAGGATCATCCCGGCGTCAAGCCCAAGATCGGGTTCCGCTCGCTCGAAAGCGTGGAGAAGGAGGTCGACATGCTTGCCGCCGAAGGTTACAGGGCCATCGGATTCATGGACGACAACTTCATCTGGAACGAAGAGCGCACCGCCGGCATATGCCGCATCATGCGCAAGCACGGGATCGTATGGGGATGCCAGGCGCGTGCCGACGCCATCACCGAACCGATAGCCAAAATGCTCGGCGAGTCGGGATGCCGTTATGTCGACATAGGTATCGAATCCTTCGATCCCGCCATCCTGGAGTATGTAAAGAAAGGGATTACCCGCGACGACATATACCGCTCCGTCACACTGCTCAAGAAATACGGAGTGCCCGTGAAGCTCAACGTGCTGATCGGAAGTTCGCCGCTCGAGACCCGCGAGACGGTGCTCCAGACACTGCGCGAGGCCAAGAAGCTCGACGTAGACCAGGTGATGTTCAACATCGTATCCCCCTTCCCCGGCACCGAATACTACGAAATCTGCAAAAAGAACGGCTGGATAAAGGGGGGCGAATACAAGCCCACCGACGTGCAGCGCGAGTCGATACTCAATCTTCCGCAGATCAGCGCCGAAGAGATGGAGCGGCTCCTGTACCGCAACAACCTCAGCTTCTTCCTCTCCCCGCGCTTCATATGGAAGCAGCTGCGCCGGTTCCGCCGTCCGTCGGAGTTCATCGCCTCGGCCAAAGCGCTTAAGATAAAGCTCTTCCATTGAGCATGATTGTGATTCTCCATTTGCATACTCGCTCTTACCGAATGCCGGGATGAAAAAGCCTCAATTGTCAATAGTGGTGCTCACCTGCAGCCAGTGCGGATTCACGATGCGCCTGCTTGACTCGCTGCTTCCTTACCTGCGGCAGCGTGCCGACGGCGTGGAGCTGGTGCTTGTCGACAACGGCTCGACCGACGGCACACTCCGGAAAGTGGACGCCTGGACGGCAGCCAATGCAGTGGCGAATCTCCGCGTCATACGTGCCGGAGAGAACCTCGGGGTGGCCCGAGGGCGCAATCTCGGGTTAAGTCATGCGCATGGAAGCGTGCTGATGTTGCTCGACAACGACACATTGGCCGACGGTCATGTGTTTGACATGCTGCTCGACCACCTGTCGCGTCACCCGGAGTGCGGCATAGCCGCACCGGCCCTCTATTCGCCGCAGGGAGAGCTTCAGTCCTCGGCCAAGCCCTATCCCGGGCCGTGGCTCAAGGTGTGTCATGTGCTCAGACCCGGCCGCGAACTTGCGTGCGAGCGGCGCGAACTCACCTCACAGCATCCGTTCTACGTCATAGGGGCCTGCCAGATGTTCAGGCGGGAGGTGCTTGAAAAAGCCGGGATGCTTGATGAAAGGATATTCTTCGGCCCGGAAGACGCCGACTTCTGCATGCGGGTGCGCCGTGCGGGATATACGGTAGATTACCTGCCGCACCTTCACCTCATCCACGACTGGCAGCGTGCCACACGTCGGTCGCCGTTCGGAAGTCTGGGGCGTCGTCATGCCCGGGCGCTGCTGCGCTTCTGGTTGCGTACAGGATTCGGCCTGCTCACATAGTCATCCCCGCAGTGGCGCAGGGATGGCCCCGTGTGCGACTCCTGCCGGCAACTCCGTAGGGAAACGGCCTGAATTGCCGGCGCCTCAGACAGATGGCGCAGCCCGGTGGTCCTTATACGAAAGAAAGAGAAAGTTCTCAGACAGCCTGGATACAATACAAAAAGAAGTCCGTAGCGTCGGCACCCCTCGGGGTCGCGCTACGGACTTTCCGTATCTTCAGCCGCTATAGAGCGGCGGCAATGTGATGTCAGGTGATTACTTCACCATCACCTTATATGAAGCACCGTCCACATTGACGATGTACATGCCGGGATTCACGCTGATTTCAGCCTCACCCGAGGCCTCGGCCACCTTCATGCCGCCGAAATCATATACCGCAGCGTGGGCATACTCGCCTACGATCGCAATGCGCCCTGCTTCGGCACGCACGCTTACGGCGCCCTCATCACCCGCAATCTCATTCACGCCCGAATTGCTAACCTTCACCTGACGGCAATTGATTACCGAACCAGTGGAATTGTCGGTGATTACCACAGTGACATAGAAATCAGAGTCAGTGACATTGGCGATCGAGAAATCATCCTCGCATACATATTCCTCATTAGCCTTGATCTCAAGCGGGAAAGAATCGGTATATCCGGAGACACCTCCGGCTGCTACGCGCAGCACGTCGTCGTAGATGGTCGACACGGTGCTTCGCTTGTTTTCCCAGCCACCCATATGAGTGCTTGATCCGGCATAATAATTGGTCTGTGCATAAGGACCAACCTTATCCTCGCTCACCATAAACGACACGCCATAGCGCAGATCATTGTCGATGTCAAGAGCAAAGCGGGTCTTGGCAGTGACGGTAATCTTACGTGCCGAGTCGAAATTCACACTGATATCCGAAACCTCTGCGATGGCCGGCTTGGCCGATTCCTCTTCCCAGTACGCCTCGAGAGTCTCGATGGCATCGGTGGCGGTAGGCATGATCTCCGTGCTGCGGTTGAGCAGCACCATCGGGAATCCTGAGAACATGTTGATCAGCCCCGACGCAGTGGCAGCCTGCATCTCGTCATTGCCATGGATGGCGATGCGCACGAAGTCATCGGGATAATTCTCCTTCAGATACTCCATGAACACGATACCTGCCGGGCACCATCCGCACCATGTCCCGGTGCCCTCCTCAGTCAGGATGATGCGTCGGAAACCGTCCTCGGCCTTGATGCACGACAGAGAGGAAGCGATTGAAGTGGCGATTCCTGTATTCGGCTGCCCGTTCACCTTGGTCACGCGGATTTCCACCGGCACCGAGGCACCGATCTGATTGCATACCATATCCTTGATTTCACCGTTGGCCAGAGTATTGGAAGGGAGGGGCTCCTCAAAAGAAAGTTCCACCGTCTGCGGCTCCTGGTCGCCTATACGGTACTCCACTTCAAGATTCTCCGTCGTGCCGGCCGAGAGCGAATAGAAGAAAAGCGTCGAAGAGAAGGGCTCGCCGGGGAGTGAGAAATCCGGGACGAAGCACTGGAAAATCTCAATCCCGTTTTTGGGGAGGTCAGCGCTTTCCACCGTCATACCCATGCAGAGGTTGCCCACCTGGTCGGCGGCATTCTGCCACTGTATGTTTCTGCCATCGAAGTATCCCACATAGCATCCGTCGGATTCACCGCTGCGGATATAGCCGTCGATAGTGATGTAATAATCCTTGGCATTCGTGGGCACGCAGCTGTAGCACACGAAGAATTCCTTGCCATCCTCTATTGTATAGGGCTCATCGAGCACGATGCGGTTGAATCCGAAAGGATCGGTAGAAAGAGTGCCCTTCTGTGTGCGGAAAGCAGTGCCGGTAGGGGAGTCCATCAGATACACCGTCACATCCGTGATTCCGTTCAGGTTCGATGTGTCGTTGACACCGCTGGTGATGTTGACCGAAGTCACCTGCGCGCCTGCATAAGCCGATGCGTATTCCTTAGAGAAGATGAATCCCTGATAGATAGTGGCTCCGACCAGATCCGACCCGAAATTAAGCGCCGAATAAGGAGAAAATCCGAGAGAGAAATCTTGGGACTCTACGGCATCCGCCGCAGCCTCCCTGCGTATCGCGGCATGAGAGGGAGCCTTGTCGGCCACCACTGATTCATAGCGCACTCCGGATTTCAGTAATTCCGGACTCATCATGGCCGGAGAGGGGCTGATGACTGCGCCCAAAGCGGCAGGGGCTGCCGAGAGCAGGCACAGACCTGTGAAGAAGTGTTTCATAAGTGTTGAAAATATAGTAGAATATAATATCCGTATATAGTCGTCGACCCTGCAGCATCCCGGAAGTGCGTCGGAGGCGGAGCATCGGAATGATAGCCACCCCCTTGCCGCACCTTACGATCACGTAACCGCGCGTAGCTCAATCTTCAGCTGCGGGGGATGTGCGGATGGAAAAGCATCCCAAAATTAATACAAATAATGGCAAATGCAAATAACCGCGCGCAAAAAACTTCATAAAATTCATCACTTGGAGGAGGTTGCCCTTTGAAAAGCGTCGGTTGCCGAAGGCGCCCGGGTGCCGTAAGCAGTGAAAAGCGGTCTCAGACCGGCACATGTTCAGATAGGGCCGGGGCAATTGCTGTCAACGCGCTGCAAAGACTGGCCAACTGCATAATGACAGCCTAATTCGGCATAATGCTTCATAATGCTTATTAGATTGAAAAAATACAATAAAACTGAGGAGTGTTGGTTTTAATGTAAAAAATCATTAAATTTGCAGTGCGGTTGTCAGAATAATAATTGACAATGCGTAAGGATGACAAAAATAAATGCTTATGAAACGATTTGTTACTACAATGCTCTCCGGTGTAGCTCTGCTTATGGCCTCCGCCCAGACCACCGATGTGATTTTCGAACAGCCCGAAGGTCTGTCTGACGAATACCTGATGACCTATTCCGGCTTCTACGCAAGCATGGAGCTTGAATATTTCAACGATATGCAGGCCACCGTCACCCTCGTGATGGACACCGAAGGAAAATTCTACTTCAGCAACATATTCCCCCTCATGGACTTCGGCACATGGGTGACAGGGCAGATGACCTACGACAACACCGTAGAGCTGCAGCTCCCGCAGACCCTCTACGTGCAGGAAGCCGAATACGACGACGAGGACGATGCCTGGTACGACCTTCAGGTATTCGAGATGGATGAAGACGGTATGCCCTGGCCCGTGACCGACCCCGACAAGAACCTGCTCGTATTCGAATGGGGCGACGACGGCTCGCTGCAGCTCCGCCCGCTCCCCGAAGGGTACAGCATCGGCATCAACGTGCAGCCTGCCGACATGTGGATGGGCATGTCGATGACCTCCATCAAATATGAAGATGCCCCCGACAGCAGTCTGGTGACTCCTCCCGACGGCGTGACAGGCAAGAAATACTCCTACATCACCTACGGCATGGGCAACGCCGCTCCCGACCCCAAGGACTTCGGCTACCGTGTGGAATTCGCCTTTGACGGCGACGACGCGTATATCGGCGGACTGTCTCTCGACCTCCCCTCCGTCTGGGTGAAGGGTCAGCGCGACGGCAACCGCATCGTGATGCCCTCCGGCCAGTCGATGGGGCAGATGAGTGTGATGAACGTCACATTGCAGTACTGCAAAGAGGATGAGAACGCCCTGGGCGGCTACTCCCTCCTTCCCGACGACACCGAGTTCGTATGGGTCTACGATGAAGAAAGCGATACCTACAAGGCCGAAGACCCCTCGGTGATCATCATCTTCAACACCGCCACCGACGGCAGCATCAAATTCCTCCAGATGGTGGAAGATCCCGAACTGGTCTACCAGCCCGACACGAAAGGTGTGCCCATGTCGCCCTGGGGGCTCACATACTACGAGCGTGGACGAGGCGAGAACTTCGACATCCTCGACTTCAATCTCCCGATGCTCACCGTCGACGGCGTGCTGCTCCCGCGCGAACAGCTTTCCTACCGCCTCTATATGGACGACGAGCAGATCGAAGTGCTTGCAGAGGACTTCGACAGTGGCGTCGACATGTGGGATGTGCCCTACGACTTCGACCGCTACCTCATCGTATGCAACCGTATGAATACCGCACATGAGGTAGGTTTCCGCGTAAGCGGCTATGAATCCCTCGGCGTGCAGCTCGTCAATACCTGCGACGGCGAGGAATACGCCAGCGATGTAGTGACCTACGTGGTCGACGACAGCGGCGTCCATGCGGTCGATGCGGCGGAAGTGACAGAAGAGACCCTCTTCGACCTCAACGGCATGCGCAGCAACGCCGCCACCGGCGGTATCTACGTGAAGCGCAGCGTGCTCAGCGACGGCAGCGTGCGCTACTCGAAGGTGGCCGTGACGCGCTGATCCCCCGTCCGCGGCGGCCGGAGTATGCCGACACGCAGTCCGGTGCTCCGGCTGACAGTCCGGCGCTCCGCCCCCCACAGGCACCGCAGCCACTACTTTTTTCACCACCGCGCAATGTGTCATGCGGCTGAAAGGTAGGGGATTAGACTGTTAAAGAATCTATTTTTTTACCACAGATATTGGAAGGGTTCCCGAGAATATGTAATTTTGTATTCCGGGAGCCCTTTTTACGGCATGATGCTCCGGCAGCTGATTGCGGGAGTGGCATCCATCGCATAGAGGTTCCCGCTTTTTACCCCCGACTTCCTTAAAACTTTACATAATACTTTAAAATCCTATAGATGAAAACTATCATTATGGCAATCGGCCTGCTTGGCCTGTCAGCCGGCGCGGCGCATGCCGCATCCGACACCGTGGTCAGCACCCCGGCCTACTCGTGGCATGGCGATACCGTGACGCAGGGCCCCTTCAAGGCATATGCCCCCAGCGGATATGAGATCATATCCGACTATTCCGCACAGCCCGGCTTCTACATGGGGATCGACAAAGTGTGGAAACTCAAGAACGATATCAGCTCCTATCCCAAACTCGTCACCCCCAACCGCCTTCACGAAGCCGTCTACAACATGGGACTCGACGAGATGGTCAACGCCGTGGAACCCGACACCACACTGCGCACCGGCAAGGAATGGGCCGGCGTATGGACCCGCGACGTGAGCTACTCCATACTCCTCTCCATGGCCTACATGCAGCCCGAAGCCTCGATGATATCACTGATGAAGAAAGTCGATCCGCTGGGTCGCGTGATACAGGACACCGGCAGCGGCGGCGCATGGCCCGTATCGACCGACCGCGAAATCTGGTGTGTGGCAGCATGGGAGGTATATAAAGTCACTGGCTCGCGCGAATGGCTCGAATTCATATATCCCGTGATGAAGCGCTCGCTTGAGACCGATGCCAAAGCCTTCTACGGCACCGAGACAGGACTCGTGAAAGGTGAGACCTCCTTTATCGACTGGCGCGAACAGAGCCATCCGAAATGGATGCAGTGCGCCGACATCTACAATACCGAGACACTCTCCACCTCCATAGTCCACGCCCAGGCATGGCATGTGCTCGCCGAAGCCGCCGAGGTGCTGGGGCATAAGGATGTGGCCCGCGAGGCACAGGAAATGTCGGATGCCATCGCCGCAGCCGTCAATCAGTACCTCTGGCTCGATGATGCCGGCTACTACGCCATGTATCTTTACGGCCGCGACAACCTGATTGCCAATCCCCGCGCCGAAACCCTCGGCGAGGCCCTGGCCATCATGTGGGATGTGGCTTCACCCGAGCGTGCGCGCACACTCACCGAGCATAACCCCACCACACCCTACGGCGTGGCCATATTCTATCCGCAGATAGCCGACATGCCGGCCTATCACAACAACTCCCTCTGGCCCTGGGTAGGGGCGTGGTGGGCCCTCGCCAACGCCAAGGCCGGCAACGAGCAGGGTGTCATGGAGGCCATCGGCAGCATCGTGCGCCCCGCCGCACTCTTCGCCACCAACAAAGAGAACTTCAACCTCGACAACGGCGACATAGCCACCGAACTCAACTCCAGCAACATGCTCTGGTGCCTGAGCGGCAACATCGCCCTGACGCATAAGATCCTCTTCGGCATCGACTATCAGAAAGACGGTCTCGCATTCCATCCCTTCGTGCCCGAGGCCATGGGTCAGCCCCGCCGCCTGGAGGGATTCCGCTACCGCGATGCGGTGCTCAATATCTCCGTCAGCGGTTATGGCGACAAGATAGCATCCTTTAAGGTCAACGGCAAGGAACAGGCCCCCTTCATCCCCGCCAAAAAGGCAAAAGGAGAGATGAACATCGAGATTGTGATGGACAATCAGCCCATCGCCCCCCTTCAGGTCAACCATCAGCACAACGCCAAGGCACCGCTCACCCCGATCGCATGGCTCGAAGGGACGCAGCTCGTATGGAATCCGATCGAATATATCGGTCATTACGTGATAGTGAAAGACGGCAAGCGCATAGCCGAGACCCGGGCCACCACCTTCGATGCCTCAGAGCCGGGTGAATACCAGGTGATCGGCGTGGCCGGCAACGGTATGGAAGGATTCGCATCCGAGCCGCGCAGCACGCGCCCCATGGTGATGGTGCAGCTCGACGGCGCCGACAACGACAAGGATACCGTGCTTGAAGTGCCCGTAAGCGTACCTGCCGACGGCGACTACTACGTAAGCCTCCTTTACGCCAACGGCAACGGTCCGGTCAACACCGAGAACAAATGCGGTCTGCGCACCCTCTCGGCCGACGGCGAGCGTGCCGGACTCATCGTGCTCCCGCAGCGTGGCAAAAACAACTGGGACGAGCGAGGCTGGTCAAACTCCGTCAAGGTGCATCTCGCCAAAGGCGACCACACGCTCCGTCTCGACTTCCGTCCCGAAAACGAGAACATGAACATCAAGACCAACCATGCGCGCATCTATGGCGTGCGCCTGGTGCAGGATTGAGACCCGCTCAGCCCCGAAATGTAAACTATCCCCCGGATATGCCCATGGCAAGCATATCCGGGGGTTTGCTTTAAAAGGAGAGGAATTCCTCTGCCGATTCGCATTCCGAGCTGTTTGGCTAATAACCACTGTAATCAGTCGGTGATGCACTCAAGCGGTATGCAGGGCGACAGGTGCGGAGGGAGCATGGCGTTGATCATCAGCAGGCGCGTAAACCCGAACTGATTGCCGGGAAGCAGGTCGGCACGGCTGACAGGGAGCACCTCAGCCTGCCCCGATTCTGTCAGATGGCGGCGCATCACGCCCGGAAGCAGACACGAAGAGGGTATCACCAGGCGCCCCGCATCATCGGCCAGCAGTATGTTGGAATAGGAGGTGTCGCAGGGGACACCATCGCGCAATATAAGGATTTCATCAGCCTCTCCGCGCCGGAGGCGCAATGCATCGAGACCGCTGCGGTCGGCATACTTGAGATGATAGTCAAATCCCGCCGGAACCTCCACGCATCTTAACGAACATACCCTGCGAGGTGAATAATGCGCGAATTCATGCCGCCACCCCGCATCATCATAAAGTATACGGAGCTTTACCTCTCCGCGACCGAACTCCTCCGGCACCCGGATAGAATCGGGGGAGGGGAGGGGGCAGTGGCCGAAAGCCTCGATGCAGGTATCGTGCATACGGCGCGCATGAAGCTCCGGCAGCATCATCTCGCCATCGGAAATGCGTATGGATTCCAGAAATACAGGCATATTGCTTATCCTTATTAGTGTAATGACGTATTGTGGTGTAATGACGGATTAATGTAGCCCCGGGAGCGATTGTACGGCCAGGCGCCAGTCATCCGCCTGTGCTGAGATATATCTTATCGGTCAGTTCACGGTATTCATCCTCCATCCGGCTCGAGGAAGTGATTCCCCCGCCGCTATGAAACATCAGCCGCCCGTCGGCGTGCCGCTGGATGCAGCGTATCATCACCGCGCTGTCCAGGCTCCGGCCGTCAAACAGCCCGAACACCCCCGTATACCATCCCCGCTCCAGCGTCTCGGCCCGGCGGATTATCTCCAGGGTGGCCTCCTTCGGAGCGCCGCATATCGAGCCTGCCGGAAGCATCGGCAGGATTATGTCGCCCAGACGCGACGGCCACCCGGCGGGAAGGTCGCCATCGATGCGGGAACTCGTCTGGTAAATGGGTCCACGGGAGGTGGCGATAAGGTCGAAATAGCGAAACCGGCTCACGCGGACATTGCGGGCCACCATCCCCAGATCATTGCGCAGCAGGTCGACTATCGTATAATGCTCGGCCAGTTCCTTAGGATTCTCCTCAAGCAGCCGCCGCGCATCCGGGATATCGGCGCGGATGGTCCCCTTCATCGGGAATGCCGAGATAACCCCGTCGGGCGATATCCTGACAAACGACTCCGGCGAAAAACAAACGAACTCCCCCGGGATAAGCAGACGGTAAGGGGCATCCGCAGCGAGAAAGATATCTTCCAGAGGGGAGCACTCCACCTCAGTGCCCGCAGTAAGATTGACCAGAAAACTGTCGCCCCGGTGCAATCCGTAGTTTACCGTAGCGAACGCCCGCGCATACTCCCTGCGTCCGACAGGATTAACGACATTAAGATACGGCGCAGCCGCCGGAGCCTCCCCCCCGGCATTCCCGGCGTTGCCGATCCGCCATTTCACAGAAGAGTCACCGTAAGGCGCATCCGTAAAGAACGCACGCCGCATATGATAATCGACCGCAAACAGGAACGGAGTCTTCAAGGCTCCGCATTCATTCATCCGCCGCCGCAATGTATTCAGGTCGCAAAACATGATATAAATCTTATGTGCCGGAGCCGCGCCGTATCGGGGCGGTAACCGGAGTTGACTGCAAAATTAATACTTTTGACCCTTACAGCCATGTGCCATCGGAAATAATATGTATATTTGCAGTATGAAACTTCTTCTGATCGACAATCATGACTCGTTTGTCTGCAACATACTCGGTCTGCTCGAATCCTGCCGTGTGGCGAGGGATTGCGTCGATGTGGCGCGTCCGGAAGAAGCCGTATCGCTACCGTCGCACCCATACGCGGGAGTGATCCTTTCACCCGGCCCCGGACTGCCCTCGGAATTGCCCGGACTTATGCGGATCGTAGAGGAGTATGCCGTGCGCGTCCCGATGCTGGGCATCTGCCTCGGGCATCAGGCCATAGCGCAGCATTTCGGGGCGCGACTCGAGCAGCGCCCGTACCCGAGCCACGGCCATGGGTCGCATCTGCGCATTACCGATACCACCGACCCGTTGCTGGGAGCCTTACCCCCCGGCAGCACCGTAGGGCGCTACCACAGCTGGCAGGTAGAAGCCGCCTCAATGGCCGGAACCCTTCTCCGGCTCACCTCCGTGGCCTCCGACGATGGCGCGGTAATGTCGCTCAGGCACGCGAGGCTCCCGGTCTACGGAGTGCAGTTTCATCCCGAGAGCATCATCACCACCTGCGGCTGCCACATAATGAGCCGCTTCATCGCAATATGCTCCAGCGGGAAGAGCCTCCCTAAGGCCTAAAGCCTAAAGCCCAATGCAAAGCCGAGCCTCGTAGTCCTGCGCCCGAGCTTCAGCGAAGGGAAGAGCATTTAAAGCCTAAAACCTAAACCCCAAAACCTAAACCCCAAAGCCTAAAACCTAAGGCCTAAAACCTAAAACCTAAAGCCTAAAACCTAAGGCCTAAAACCCCAAATAACCACATCATGAAAAATTCTTACAGCCCCTGGCTTCTTGCCACCATGCTTCTCGCCATGCCGCACCTCCTGCCGGCCCAGGAAGCGCTCAGATTTCAGGCTGCCGGCTCCGGCCCGCAGGTAAATTCCGATTCCACCGTCACCCTGTCGGTACATGCGCCTAATGCAAAGACAGTCGAGGTATCGGGCTTCGGCGCCACACCGCTTGCGATGCGGAAAGACGCCGCCAGCGGCGACTGGACCGTCACCACTCCCACCCTGCGCCCCGACCTCTACACCTACAGCTTCAACATCGACAGCGTGCGCACCATCGATCCGGCCAACGCCTATATCGCCCGCGACATCAACGCCCTTTTCAGCGAAGTGATAGTGCCCGGCGGCAATGCCGACCTCTATGCGGTGCAGGACGTGCCCCACGGCACCGTCTCCAAAGTATGGTACGACTCCCCGACACTCGGCATGAAACGCCGCATGACCGTCTATACTCCCGCCGGATATGAAGAGTCGGGGGAGAAGCGCTACCCCGTGTTCTACCTGCTTCACGGCTCCGGCGGAGATGAAGAGGCATGGAGCCAGTTGGGACGTGCGGTGCAGATACTCGACAACCTTATAGCCTCCGGCCAGGCAGAACCCATGATACTCGTGATGCCCAACGGCAACGCCAATCTTGCCGCTGCACCCGGCGAGACATCCGCCGGCATGTACGAACCCAAAGGGGAGCACTCCCGCGCCGAAGAGGGTAAATTCGAAAGCTCATTCAAGGATATCATCGGATATGTGGATTCGCATTACCGCACGATAGCCGACAAAGAGCACCGTGCGATAGCCGGACTCTCCATGGGTGGCGGCCATGCGCTGCGCACATCGCTCATGATGCCCGATACATTCGATTACGTAGGTATCTTCTCAGGCGCCGCACGCTGGAACGGCGGTGCTCCATCGGCCGACAATCAGGAGTTTGTGGCGGCATTGCGCCGCCAGTTTGCCGATGCTCCGCAGCTCTACTGGATCGGTATCGGCAAAGACGACTTTCTCTACGACCTCAACCAGGGTTACCGCTCGATACTCGACACCCTGTCGATACCCTACGAATATCATGAGAGCGATGGGGGACACATATGGTCAAACTGGCGCGACTACCTGGTGATATTCGCACCCCGACTGTTCAGGAATGCGTAATCCGGGCGCATCACAAATACGGAGATTCATGGCCGGCAGGCTGTGTATCCTCTTCATTCCGGCGCTGTGCCTTGGCCTCAGGGCCGGGGCACAGAACGCCGATGTTCCGGCAGCCGCATCCACACCCCCGGAGGTGGAAAACACAGCGGCGGCAGCCCGACGCACCATCACCGGCACCGTGACCGACCGGAAAGGAGAACCGATAATAGGAGCCACAGTGCGGATAAAGGGAGATTCCTCCCACATTACAGTGACTGATATCGACGGAGCATTCACCATGCCCGACGCTCCCGAAAAAGGGACGCTGCAGGTGAGCTACGTAGGTTTTCAGCCATCCGAGATGTCAATCACACCGTCGCGTCAGGACTATGCGTTTGTGATGCGTGTCAACCGCTCGGTGCTCGATGAGGTAGTGGTCGTGGGGTATGCCACGCAGAAGAAAGTAGACCTTACCGGAGCTGTATCCTCCGTAGATGCCACATTACAGGAGGACCGCCCGGTCACCAATGTCACCAACGCCCTGGCCGGAGTGGCCCCCGGCCTGACCGTAACGAATTCCGGAGGCAACACCCCCGGCTTCGAGAGCCAGAGCATCCTGATACGCGGGCAGGGGACACTCAACGATGCCGCCCCGCTGGTAGTGGTCGACGGGATGACCGGCATAGCATTGAGCGATATAAATCCACAGGACATACAAAGCATATCCGTACTGAAGGATGCCGCCTCATCGGCCATCTACGGCTCGCGTGCGGCCAACGGAGTGATACTCGTCACGACACGCCAGGGCTCCGAGCGTGCGCCAAGGGTGACCTACAGCGGCAACGTATCGTTTGAAACCGTGGCCAAGCGCCTGAACCTGGTGACCGACTATGCCGACTTCATGGAGATCCAGAATGCGGCCCTGATAGCCAACGGCCAGGCACCCCGCTTCTCACAGGGAAAGATCGACGAATGGCGTGCCGACGCGGGGCGCAATCCCACCATATATCCCAATACCGACTGGCAGGACCACATATACCGCAACCCATCGGTGGTGCAGACCCACAACCTCTCGGTCACCGGCGGCAGCAAAACCGTAAAATACAATATATCACTGGGATATGTCGACAATCCCGGCATGATATACTACACAGACTATAAGCGGTACCAGCTGCGTTCGAATATCGACATTACCGTAAAACCCTGGCTTAGCCTGGGCACCAACCTCTTCGGATACATAGACGAGAACAACCCCTCTTCGGAGAATGCCGCGGCCGGAGGTGACGTGATTTTCGGCTCGGGCGCATTCAACACCGTCCCCGGCATGACACTCTACGATCCCGCGACAGGCCTTTACGGCGGAATCCAGAATCCGGAGGAGGAGAACGTAAGCAATTTCAATCCCTACAGGCGCCAATGGTTCTACGACACTGACTATCCTACAGTGACACGTCGCAGCGTGGTGAAACTCTATGCCCGGCTGACTCCCCTCAAGGGGCTGACCATACAGGGAGATTTCGCCTACAACTACTGGGACCGCCGCACAGAGCATCATCTCACCGACCGCGACCTGTACCGCTTTACCGCCGACGGACCGGTGCTGATACGCGAGGGGGTGGTGCGCACCTACATACGCCGCTACAACTACAGGAATCTTTACCGCTCGTCGGAACTCACGGCGCGGTATGACCTCAGCCTAAACCGCCTCCAGGCATCCTTCTTTGCCGGAATGAGCCAGGAATACAACAAATACGACCAGGATTACTACATAAAATATGACCTGGTCGACCCGTCGCTCGGAGCCATAGATGCCGGCATGACCAACGGCAGCATCACCGGCAACTACAACGAATGGGCCATGCGGTCGTATTTCGGACGCGTCAACTTCAACTGGGGCGACCGTTACCTCCTTGAGGCCAACATGCGTGCCGACGGCTCCTCACGGTTCGCCCCGGGACACCGCTGGGGATACTTCCCTTCAGTATCGGCCGGATGGAGGATTTCGGAAGAGAAATTCATGAGTGCCACTTCGGAATGGCTATCCCAGCTCAAACTCAGAGCCTCCTATGGCTCATTGGGTAATAATGCCACTACGAGTTACTACATGTATCAGTCGCTTTTCGCCACGGCCAACTACATACTCAACGGCAATATAGCCGGAGGTCTGGCGCAGACAGTACTGGCCAATCCGCAGCTCACATGGGAGAAGACCTACATGACCGACATAGGAGTAGACTTCGCCATACTCGCCAACCGCCTGAGCGGCACCATCGACCTATACAACAAGGACACGCGCGGCATACTGATATCACTTCCCGCCCCCCTCGAACACGGCACATCCACAGTGCCCGACCAGAATGCCGGAGCCGTCAATAACAAAGGGCTCGAACTCGACCTGCGGTGGAGCGACCGCGTAGGGGGAGTATCCTATCATGCGGGCATCAACCTCTCCTTTGTCGGCAATAAGGTCACGCGGTTCCAGGGCGACGTGTCGTCAATAAGCGGCGTCTACAAGACCCAGGAAGGGAAACCCATCAACCAGCTGTATGTCATAACCGTTGACCGGATCGTGCGCGACCAGGCCGACCTCGACTACGTGCAGAGTCTCGTAGACCGGAATCCCGACTACTTCGCCACTTACCGGCGCCCCGAGCTCGGCGACTTCCTCTACCGCGACGCAAACGGCGACGGGCGCCTCGATACCGACGACCGTGTGGAGATAGGCCACGGCACCGTGCCGACATTCAGCTATGGCGCCAACTTCGGCCTTGTGTGGAACGGTATCGACTTCAGCATGCTGCTGCAGGGGGTGGGCAATCATCCGGTATACTACAACAACCAGGCCTTCCGCTTCGTCACCGTAATGGGGCAGTCGCTGATAAAGGATATCACCGACAACGCGTGGACTCCCGCGAATCCCTACGATTCCACCTATCCGATACTGCGCAACAGCGCCGACGGTCGCAACAATATCGCCAGCGACGCCTTCGTGCACAATGCGGCCTATCTGAGATGCAAGAACCTGCAGATCGGCTATACGTTCCCCGCCGCTGTCACCAGAAAGATATTCGTGGAGAACCTCAAGATCTATGCCAGCATAGATAATCTCTTCACCATCACGCGCTTTCCGGGATTTGACCCCGAAATAGGGGCCAATGTGGGGTATCCGTCCATACGTCAGTATTCTGTCGGACTGAATGTATCGTTCTGAGTCCCTGCCGCATCATACCCCTCACTTATCACCCCCTTTCCGCCACAGCCCGTCATGCGGATGCAAGCCCGGACTTCACCGGAAAGGCGCTTAGCCACAGATCACGAATGAAGAAAACCATATATTCACCCATATCCCTCCTGCTCTCGGCCGCCCTCCTGTGCGGAGCCTGCGAGCGCCTTGACTATGTGCCGGGCGACCAGATGTCGGGCACCACCTTCTGGCAGACCGAAGAACATGCACGTCAGGCCGCCGTGGGACTCTATGCGGCCATGAAGGCCGACTGGTGTTTCGGCCTTGAATTCACGTTCGACATGTGCAGCGACATAGCCGACGGCACCACCCCGTGGGCCGACATCTCCCGAGGCGTTTCATTCTCATCCGCCAGCGGGGGAGTGCAGAATCACTGGCAGTATCTTTACGAGCTTGTGCACCGCTGCAATACAGTGATACGCAATGTGAAGGATATGCCGGTGGCAGAGACCACCATCTCCCATGTGACCGGAGAAGCGAAATTCCTGCGGGCAATGGCATATTTCCGGATGCTCAACTGCTGGGGGGGAGTGCCGTATTACGATGAAAGCTGCGATATCAACGAGCAGTTTGCCACACTCTCGGCTCCGCGCAGCAGCGCCGAAGAGATACGCCGCCATATCCTCGACGACCTTGACGATGCCGTCGCCCTGCTCCCCGTGAGCTGGGACGGCGCCGACCTCGGACGCGCCACAAAAGGGGCGGCATATGCGCTGCGTGGCAAGGTGTATCTCTACAACCGGCAGTGGGAAGAGGCCATAGCCGACTTCGAAGAGATAGTCTATAACCGCACCGCCGACTACGGCTACTCGCTTCATCCCGATTACGATGGGCTTTTCCGCCTCTACAACGGCAGTCACAGCCCGGAGATGATATTCTCCATCCAGTCGATCGACGGCAATACGGCAGGCTACGCGCTCAACATAGTGGGGTATTACGGCAATAAATCCACCATGCGTCTGATCGCCTCCAATTGCATAGTGCCATCGGTCACACTTGTCGACATGTATGAGAACGCCGACGGATCCACTTTCGACTGGGATGAGGTATTCCCCGGATTCAATGCGGGGGGACCTGCACTCCGGCGCGGCTATATGAGTGTGGCCATCGACCAGGGGAGCACCCGTGTGACCGACCTTCTTGAATGCGACACCACAAAAGTGATGGACGCCTACCGCCTGCGTGACCCGCGCCTCTGCCTGAACGTGATTACCCCGTATTCGCATTACCTCGGCACCGATGCCGGATCCAATCCGATGGACAAGCAGTTTGTGCTTGCCGATCCCACGCAGGGAGGTGCACCGATGGAAGCCATGGCCTTCATGCGCAACTCCGAAGGATGGAACTCCTACTTCTGGCGCAAATGGATACCCACCGGCAACCTCGACGGCTATTGGGGCGAATACACCCGCACCCCGTATGAATTCCCGCTGATACGTCTGGGCGATGTGCTGCTCATGCTGGCCGAGGCATATAACGAGAGCGGGGCCTTGGCCAAAGCCATGGCCGAGGTGAATAAAGTAAGGGAGCGGGCAGGGATGCCCGCACTTGGGAGCGGGCCGTCATGGCTTGCCGTAGGGAGCCGTGAAGAGATGGCCTTGCGCATCAGGCGCGAACGCGCCTTCGAGCTTGCCGGCGAAGGGCACCGTTACTGGGATCTGCGCCGCTGGGGACTTCTCGAAGAGTCGGTAAAGGATGCCACCGACATATTCGGCGACCTGATGTACACCCGCTCCTATCAGCCGCGTCACGAACTCTGGCCCATTCCTCTTGTAGAGATGGAACGCAACCTGAGCCTTACGCAGAACGAAGGGTGGTGAAACCTCCCGCCTAAAGCCTAAAACCTAAAGCCTAAAGCCTAAAACCTAAAGCCTAAAACCTAAAGCCTAAAGCCTAAAACCTCCCCCCAATTGCGAGTCCCGGGGATTTTTCGTAAATTTGCCGTCTCTAACCCACACACTGTAATGGAGCGCATACTGATTATAGAAGATGAGAAGCGGGTAGCCGACCTGCTCAAAGCCGGACTCGAAGAAGCCGGTTACTCCACTCTTACGGCCTATGACGGCGCGATGGGGCTGAGGCTCTTCCGCTCCGGCGGAGTCGACCTGGTGATTTCGGATATCGTGCTACCCAAACTCGACGGCTTTGAATTATGCCGCGAAATCAGGGCGCTTAATCCCGGGGTGCCGATCCTGATGCTTACCGCCCTTGGCTCTACCGATGACAAACTCGACGGGTTTGACTCCGGAGCCGACGATTATATGGTGAAGCCCTTCGATTTCCGCGAACTCCACGCCCGCATAAAGGTGCTCCTGCGACGGGGCGCCCCTGCAAAAGAGACACGGAGTCCGCGTCTGGCGTATGCCGATATCGAGATTGACCTCGACAGACGCCACGTCAGCCGCGCCGACATCGACATCCGCCTGACCCCAAAGGAATTCAACCTCCTCGCATATATGGTGGAGAATGCGGAGAAGGTGATAAGCCGCATGGATATCGCCGAAAAGGTATGGAACACCCATTTCGACACAGGCACCAACTTCATCGACGTCTACATCAACTATCTGCGCAAGAAAATCGACCGTGATTTCGACGTGCGCCTGATTCACACGAAGCCCGGCGTAGGGTTCATACTCGCAGTAAATCCATGAAGATACGCACCTCACTCACATTGCGCAATGCCGTGGCCACGGCAGCCGTATTCCTCTTTTGCCTCTCACTCATATACGTGATCAGCCGCCATAACCGCTCGCAGATATTCTCCCGCGACCTCAAGGGAGAGGCCATCACAAAGGCGCACCTGTTTCTCAACGGGCAGGTGGATGCCGCCACCATGCAGTCGATATATCTCAACAACCGCTCCTTTATAGATGAAGTGGAAGTGGCCGTATATACCCCCGATTTCGAGATGCTCTATCATGATGCCATCGACAACGACATCATCAAGGAAGACCGCGCGATGATCAACCGCATTCTGGCCGAAAAGGAGGTAGACATACATTCGGGCAAATACCAGGGGATCGGGTTGCTTTACAGCTACGGAGGGCGCGACTATGTGGTGACGGCGGCAGCCTACGACGGTTACGGCCATAAGCATATGCACGGGTTGCTGCTGACACTGACGCTGCTCTTCGTCATAGGGCTGTCGCTGCTGGTGGCCGTGGGATACATGCTGGCCCGCTCGGCGCTCAAGCCGGTGAAGACGATAGCCGACACAGCCGGCGACATCACCGAAGCGCATCTTGACAGGCGTCTCCCTGTAAGGGCCGAGAACGACGAACTTGACGAACTCAGCATGGCCTTCAACGAACTGCTGGGGCGCCTGGAGGATTCGTTTGCGGCGCAGAAGAGTTTCGTGAGCAATGTGTCGCATGAGGTGAAGACCCCCCTTGCCGCCATCATAGCCGAGCTCGACCTTGCCCTGCAGAAAGAGCGCACTCCGCAGCATTACAGAGCCGCCATAGCCAATGCGCTCAACGATGCCCGCGGACTGACACGCCTCACCGACGGCCTGCTCGACATAGCGCGCGCCGACTACAGCCCCGAGACCGTAAAACAGGAAGAGATACGTCTCGACGAACTGCTTCTTGACACAACCGAAACCATGCGGCGCGGGCATCCCGACTATCATGTAGAGATAGTGTATGCCCTCGATAATGAGGACGACGACGGGATGGTGACCGCATGGGGCAACCGGTATCTGCTTTCAATCGCCCTGTCGAACCTTATTGACAACAATTGCAAGTATTCGGCCAATCATACCTCCATCGTGCAGATCTCCAATAACGCGGAGCAGGTGGTGGTGCGCTTTTCAGATACCGGCAAAGGTATGTCGGAAAGCGAGCGTGAAAAGATATTCACACTCTTCTACCGGGGTGGCGACTGCAGCGCAGTTCAGGGGTATGGTATCGGGATGACGCTGGCACTCAAGATAATACGCCTGCACGGAGGGATGCTTGAAGTGCTTTCGTATCCGGGCGAGGGCACGACATTCGTCGTGTCGCTGGCTCATCTGAGGCATACCGGGCGATGATGTGGCTGGAGCTTGTGTAGGGAGGAGTATGGTATTGGCACATAAGTGATTATGGATTTTCTAATGGTTTTCTAATTTCATTCTAATATATCTCTAACGGCCCGGCTGGAAGTGATGGAGTAATTTTGCAGCGTGATAATCAAAACACGAGTGCAGAATACTTAAAAATCCAGCTGTATGAAGAAAAGAAGAACAACAGGCCAGTATGGCTTCAACACCGAGAAGGTGTTCCTGGCATCATCGCAGCCGCTGACGGCTGTGTACAGCTTTTTCCAGACCTCCCACAGCGGCCTGACCGCCGAAGAGGTAGAGCGGCGTCAGGCCGCGTGCGGCCCCAACGAGGTGCGGCGCGAGAAGGGATGCAATCCGTTTACAATGTTTGTCAAGGCATTCATCAATCCCTTTGTCGGGGTGCTGACAGTGCTGGTGGTGGTATCGTTTGTGCTCGATGTGCTGCTTGCACCCGAAGGAGAGAAAGACTGGGCGGCCATCATAATAATCTCCACGATGGTGGTGGTGAGCGCCATACTGCGTTTTTGGCAGGAATGGAAAGCCGCTAAGTCGAGCGATGCGTTGCAGAAGATGGTCACCAACACCTGCCAGGTGCGTCGCGCCGAAGATGGAGAGATGGAGATTCCGTTTGCCGGAGTGGTGCCCGGTGATATAATCACCCTTTCGGCAGGCGACATGGTGCCGGCCGACATGCGGCTGATAGAGACAAAAGACTTCTTCGTAAGCCAGTCGTCGCTCACCGGCGAGTCAGACCCGATAGAGAAGACACCCGAGATCAAGGCCGGCCGCAATGTGCGCGGCAGCGTGATGGATCTGAGCAACATATGCTTCATGGGCTCTACCGTGGTGAGCGGCCGAGCCGTGGGGATCTGCCATGCCACAGGCGACAGCACCTATTTCGGCACGATAGCCAAAAGCATCGCAGGGCATCGTGCGGCCACGGCCTTCGACCGAGGGATCAGCAAGGTGTCGTTTCTGCTGATACGGTTCATGCTGGTGATGATACCTTTCGTATTCGTAATCAATGGCCTTATGAAAGGCGACTGGCTGGAGGCGTTTCTCTTCTCCGTATCAGTGGCCGTGGGGCTTACCCCGGAGATGCTGCCGATGATTGTGACCGCCAATCTCTCGAAAGGGGCTGTGACAATGGCCCGGAAGAAGACAATCGTAAAGGATCTGAACGCAATCCAGAATTTCGGCGCCATGAACATACTGTGCACCGACAAGACCGGCACCCTTACCTGCGACAAGATCGTACTCGAGAAGTATATCAATGCCGACGGGAGCGTAGACAATGAGCGGCGGATACTGCGGCATGCCTATTTCAACAGCTTCTTCCAGACCGGCCTGAAGAACCTGATGGATAAGGCGATCCTGGCCCATGTGCGTGAGGTGGCGCTGGAGCATGTGAAGGACACTTACCGTAAGGTGGATGAGATACCGTTTGATTTCGTGCGCCGCCGTATGTCGGTGGTGGTGGAGGATAACTCCGGCAAGCGGCAGATCATCACCAAAGGTGCGGTGGAGGAGATGCTCGGGATATGCGCCTATGCAGAGATGCAGGGTAAGGTGGTGGAGCTTACCGAAGAAACCCGCGCCAAGGCACTGGAGATAGCCACCGGGATGAACCGTCAGGGTATGCGGGTGCTTGCCGTGGCCCAGAAGAGCTTTATCGACAAAGAGCGCGACTTCAGCGTGGAGGATGAAGCCGGGATGGTGCTGATCGGATTCCTCGCTTTCCTTGATCCTCCGAAAGAGTCGGCTGCCGGTGCGATCCGCCAGTTGCACGACAACGGTGTAGAGGTAAAGATCCTTTCGGGCGATAATGACGCCGTGGTGCAGACCATAGCCCGTCAGGTAGGGATTGACGTGAGCGGAGCGCTCTCCGGACCGGAACTCGCCGAGATGGACGACCGTTTCTTTGATGCGGCAGTAGCCCGTACCAACGTATTCTCCAAACTTACCCCGCTGCAGAAATCGCAGATCATAGCCTCTCTGCAGAAGCAGGGTCATACGGTGGGCTTCCTGGGCGACGGCATCAACGATGCCTCGGCACTGCGGCAGTCGGATGTGGGTATCTCGGTAGATTCCGGGGTGGATATCGCCAAAGAGAGCGCCGATATAATCCTGCTTGAAAAAGACCTGATGGTGCTTGAAGACGGTGTGATCGAAGGGCGCAAGACATTCGGCAACATCATAAAATACACCAAAATGACGGCCAGCTCGAATTTCGGCAACATGTTCAGTGTGCTTGCGGCCAGCGCGTTTCTCCCCTTCCTGCCGATGCTCCCGCTGCATCTTCTGGTGCAGAACCTGATGTACGACGTGTCGCAGACCACCATCCCCTTCGATACGATGGACCGCGAATATCTGCGTAAGCCCCGCAAGTGGGATGCCTCCGACCTGAAGCGCTTCATGGTGTTTATCGGTCCGATAAGTTCGATATTCGACATAGTGTGCTTCCTTGTGATGTGGTTTGTGTTCGGCTGCGTGTCGCCCGACCATCAGGCCATGTTCCAGTCAGGATGGTTTATCGTGGGGCTCCTTACCCAGACTCTGATCGTGCATATGATCCGCACACGCAAGATCCCCTTTATCCAGAGCCGTGCCACCTGGCCGGTACTCGTGGCCACAGCCGTGATCATGCTGCTCGGCATCGTGATACCGTTCACGAAATTCGGCGAGTATCTGGGATTCGTATCCCTGCCGGGCTCTTACTTCCTCTGGCTCGTAGGTATCCTGTTGTGCTATTGCGGACTGACGCAGCTTGTGAAGGTGTGGTATATCAGGAAATTCGGCAAGTGGATGTGATATCCATCCTTCCGGAATCAGGGCAGGCGGCCTGACCGGGAATCCTCATCATTGCGACTTCCCTAAA
This sequence comes from uncultured Porphyromonadaceae bacterium, assembly GCA_947176605.1. GTDB lineage: Bacteria > Bacteroidota > Bacteroidia > Bacteroidales > Muribaculaceae > Lepagella. The sequence goes on along the minus strand of CAMWRH010000011.1, from coordinate 5,126 downwards.
GTCAGATTCCCAAATCCGGACTCTCCCTGTGGGGGTCGCGACAGGTCGCGACCCCACAGGATCCATAACTACTCCTAATTCCTCATTCCTAAAATGATCATGAAAACAGAAAAGATATGCGTATGCCGGCACTTCATGGTGGCGCTCGCGGCTCTGCTGAGCTGCGGGGCTACCGCGAAGCCGCAGGATATGAGTCTGTCGTATGTTTCGGAATGGCAGGCGACATTTGATGGTAAATATCAATGGGTGAATCTGTTGCAGGCTGATGTCTCGGTGCCGCTTTACCGTGGGATAGGGGCGGAGGCAGGCGTGATAAGCACCTGCAAGACATCGCAGGATGCGTTGCTGCCCAATCTGCTGACATATTCCAATATAGAGGAAGAAAACATACCGCTGGCGCTGACGCGTCTTGGCATAAGTTACGGGGGCGATAAATTCCGCATCTTTGCAGGAGTGGGCAACGTCAACGGAGAGTTTTTCGCCACTCCGCTTGCCGCCCTCTTTACCAACAGCAGTTGCGGCATCTTCCCCACAATCTCTGCCAATTTCAGGATAGCCAACTATCCGGATGCCTCGCTGGGAGTGGAAGGGAGGTATGAAAGCGCGGGATTTACGGCCAACTGTGCGGTATATAACGGATGCGGTTCGCATCGGTTTACGGGCAGGGAGGGGGTATTCCGGTTCTGTCCGGGTTCAGATGGCATTTTCAATATCAACGCTGTAAATTATCGGAAGAATGACAACAATTATAATCTGGGTATTGGGCTACATCACGGCCGTCACGGCAGTAATGAGGATGCAGCATCTGAATCGGTGTCGGCGGCGGCGTGGCAGAAACAGACGTCGGTCTTCTGGTGGGCGTATGCAGAGCAGAAGATCTGGCGCGGACTGTCGGTGATGGCCCAGTATTCGCAATGCCCCGGGATAGGGGAGGGGTGTCGTGATTTCGGTGGCGCGGGGTTGGCGTATGACCATGACCGCTACAGTATAGGCCTGTATTCCTGCTATGCAGGATTTACCGATGAACATGAATGGGCCGGCGAACTGACGTTCAGATACGATGTGCTGTCGTGGCTGAGCCTCCAGCCGGCATTGCATTACATACGCAATACGACGGCCAATGGCGCCGTAGGACTGTTCAGGGTCAATCTGACACTGTGAGCCGTAGCGCGACACTCTGCGCTCCCCACCGGCATGGCTGCCGGTGGCCGCCGCCCGGCAGTGGGATGGGCCGATGTGGCCGCCGGATTGTTATATCTGATATGGAAGGCCTTGCCTGGACGGCAGGACGTCAGGACTTCATAAACCGTCAACGTATATATGTATATGGATTACTATCAGATATGTGCAATACTGGCGATACCGCTGGCAGGTACTGTCATAGGAGCCGCGTGTGTATTCTTTCAGAAAAGGGAAATGCCGCAGGAGGTGAGGAAATCACTGATGGGGTTTGCGGCCGGTGTGATGGTGGCGGCCTCGGTATGGTCGCTGCTTATCCCTTCGATGGAGTTCTGTGAGTCATCGGGAGCGGCTAAGGTAGTGCCGGCCACAGTGGGATTTTTCCTCGGGATACTGTTTCTGCTCTGTCTCGACCATTTTACGCCTCACCAGCATGTCGACAGCAGTGAGCCTGAAGGGCCGCAGAGCCGATTGTCGAAAACCTCCAAACTGGCACTTGCCGTGACGATACATAACATTCCGGAAGGGATAGCCGTAGGGATAACTCTCGCGGGAGCTGCCGATGAGAGTGCGGTAATGTCGATGTCGGGAGCCTTGGCGCTCGCCATCGGCATAGCCATTCAGAATTTTCCGGAGGGGGCGATTGTGTCGATGCCGATGCGTGAACTGGGCAACAGCCGCAGCCGTTCGTTCGGAATCGGCGTGCTGAGCGGACTGGTGGAACCGGTGGCTTCCGTAATTACGATCTGCGTGGCGTCACTGGTACTGCCGGTCTTCCTGTATCTGCTTGCATTTGGAGCCGGAGCGATGATCTACGTTGTGGTAGAGGAACTTATCCCCGAGACGGCGCAGGGGGAGCATTCCAATCTCGGCACGATCGGTTTTGCCGTGGGATTCGCGCTGATGATGGTGCTTGATGTGGTATTGGGATAGGATAGCGGTATAAAGTAGTTGAAATTGGCGCAAGGTATTCGCTTTGCCCGCTGTAATAAATACGAATTTGTGTTTTACAGGTCAGGGGAATGTCGCACTGTCCCAATGGCAGTCTACGAATATCGAGGCTGCAAACAGGTCAGGATAAGCAGAATTATTTCTGTGTGTAAACGACACTCGTGTGGTGATATAATGTCGGTCAGACATAGGTCGTTGCCGATATCCGGAGTGCAGATTCATCCCGAGAGTATAATCACGAATTGCGGAGAGCGGATGCTGAAAAAATTTCTCGCGCTATCCATGTCATTTAGACGGGAGTAATCCGGCTCAGATTATCCACGAGTTCTGGTGACTCTTGACGGCAAGCGATTCGCTCAACAGCCGCACGAACTCTTTCATGGATTGCTTATGATATGTGTCCTTGAGGACATGTACACATCCTGCCATTTCATTGTCGGGGACATTGAGAGGGATCGCCTTGACATCACGTTCATTATAGATTGAATCCTTGGCAAGTACAGTCACGAGATGCGTCTGACGGATGAGTTTCAGCAATATGTTCACTTCGTTAAGTTCGAGACAGATGCGGAATTGATTGTAGTCGGTGACGATGCTGTCAAAGGCGTTGCGTGCCTGCAATCCTTTGGAGGGGAGAGCGAGATTGTATTTCGCAAGTTCTGTGAGCGAGACTTTATCTTTCGATGCAAGATGATGGGTTGCGCTGACCACGGCGCACAGACTATTTTGAAACAATATGTGCGACTCAACGTCAGCGACAGGGTGGGTGGGTTTGAATGCGAGAACGAAATCAAGTTCATGTTTGGACAGCAGCTCCATCAGGTCACCCATCGGTTTGTAGATGATGTTGAGCTTGATGTGCGGATACATCTTCATGAACGATATAACCGTTTCGGTCAATATCGGGCTGAAAGAGTGTGTGACGCCTATATTTAATGTTCCGGTCAGCAATTTCTGTAGATCATGCACGCGGTCGGCGCAGGTTTCCGCATCGTGGATGGTCCGCAACGCAAACGGCAGCATCACCTCACCCGCCTCAGTGAGACGTATGTAATGACTGTTTCGCAGAAATAGTTGTACGTTCAGATCATCCTCAAGTTGTTTTATCTGTTGCGAAAGAGAGCTTTGCGCTATGTTTAGCGCTTTCGCTGCATCGGAAAAATTGAGGGTCTCTGCGGCTTTGACGAAATATCTTAGTTGTCTTAGTTCCATAGTCGTAATACTACAAATTTAGCGAAAATATCGTTATCTCGTGACGGTAAACGAAATTTTTTTGAACAGGAACACAGGTATGGTCGCTCCAATGACCATGCCGAGTATGATGAACGCGCACGTCAGACCGTTATAAGTCAGCAGATAGAAATAATGCCCGAAGACTTCCTCCTGAGTATTGTAAAGGCAGGAAAGCAGAGCCTCGATGGTGCGGTAGGCATACATACCCGGTATCATAGGCAGCAGTGCCGGGAAGAAACAGACCTCAGCCGGACATTTGATACGCGAGGATAGCAGTACGGCAAGCAGACCGATAGCGAAGGATGCCACCGTACTGGCAGGAATGATGTGGAAAGAGCCCAGTTCGGGCAACGTCAGCGCATAGCGGAGCGAATGACCGGCGGCTGCAATGATGGCGCACGTCAGATAGGCGTGATGAGGAGTGTTGCTGATACTTGAAAAACCGATGGCGGCGATAGCGGCAAATAATCCATCCTCAAAAAAATTAATTAAGATATCGTTACACATAACCTTTCAGTAACTCTTAAAACCATTTTAATCCCAATATTAATAATCCTGCGCATAGTCCCGCTGACAGGCAGACTGTGAGTATGGCGGCATCGAAAAACCGGCTGAACGCGCACAGATAGTGACGGTCGATCATATCGCTAACCGCATTTATATACGGTACACCCGGTATCAGATACAATACGCTTGTGCTCACGGCGATCTCGGGTGTGGCCCCGATATCGAATATATGACCTCCGGCACTGAGTGCGGCAGAGAAGAATGATGCACACAGGAATGTCAGGCGGACGTCGCGTTTATCCTCAAGCATCACCTGTTTCAGTCTGTAACCGGCGAGAGTGGAGATAAAAACTATCAGCATAGATATTACATCACCTCCGAACAGACGGCAGAACGAGGCGTTGGCAAGACTCGTGAGTATCAGCACCTCCCACTTACAGGTAGGTTTTGTCTTACAGATCGCTGTAAATCGGTCAACGGTAGTAGCGAAATCAATATGATTGTCTGCCACTTCCCAACTCAGACGGCTCAGTTTGGCATTGATGTTGAAACTTATGCCGTGATTGGTGATCTTGCGTACCGCTATCCGGCTGTCAGAGGGATCTTCATCCCACACCGAGACATATACATGAGCAGGCATGATAGAGAGGTCAAAACCCACACCGAACGCATCAGCCAGTCTTCGGGTATTTTTCTCGGTGCGTATGCACGTCGCACCGCATCCTGCCAGCAGCGATGCATACTCGGCGAGAAACGCCGCTATATGCCGGACATGCGTGACATTACAGCTCATCGAAGTCTTCATCGTCAGCATCCCCCGGAATATAGAACATCTCTTTCTCCCTACCCAGTTCGAACAGATGTCTCGGCCTATGTCCGTTGTGATGACACTTGGTGTAATATCTCTCGATAGCTCTTAATACAAATGCGAACAGCAGCACTCCCGCTATCACGCACCATGCGATGATTGGTTTGTCCATAATCTTTTTGCGTTAAAATTTCAGTGCAAAAGTACAATCAGGTTACGAATGGCCAAAGCGTTCAGCAAGGGTTTTTCCGATAGCAGTCATCTGTAAAACAGATAGGTGATATGTCCCATTGACGCATGATCAATGACAGGTTGTCGGCATATTGGCGACCGACAGGGAGTATCGTTCCCCAGAACTTCTTGATACGCAGATGCTGCTTGATCCAAAATCCAATTTTAACACACTTTCCTGACAGGGCTAATGTGAGCCTTAATTTCGGCAATAAAC
>CAMWRH010000010.1 GCA_947176605.1 uncultured Porphyromonadaceae bacterium | reverse complement strand
TCCGATCAAAAGGGAAGATCGTCAGATGGATCATTATCAAATGCGCCTCCTGCAGCTGCTCCTCCAAACGGATCTTTATTGACGGGCGTCTGCGGGAACGGGCTGGGAGCACCTTGCACTTCCGGACCCGCTACAGGAGTCTGCGGGCCGCTCACAGGATCCTCTGCCTCTCTGGCAGCATAGCAGTTGACATTCGTATACCATCTGCCATTATACTCACGACTCTCGATATCCACACTTACTGTATAGACCTTACCCGCCTCCATATGCACATTCTCAGTCTTACTGCCGAAGACTGTCAGAGCCACCTTTTTCGGGTATGCGTCAAACGTCTCGATCACATACTCATTCTTCTTCCACGCATTGCCGGCGCGGGAGGTGCCACTCTGCTCGGGCAACACCTGGATCACACGACCTGTAATATCCATTTCTATTTCTTTTTTGTTTGATATGTCATTACAAATGATGTCCATAGGTCCAATATCAACCATAGTGGCGCAAATAGACAACCATTCAATTTGCGAAGATACAAATTTTTTCGTAATTTTACACACCTTTCTCCCTTTTATTTCTCAGCAACCATTAAAATTCAGTCTGATGATTCAGCATATTTCAAAAGCATTCCCGAATCTTAGCGAGCGACAAACAGCCCAGTTCGAACTCATGCTTACGCTCTATCCCGAATGGAATGATAAAATCAACGTCATTTCACGCAAGGACATCGGCAATCTTGAGATTAACCATATCCTGCATTCACTTGCGATTGCCAAGTTTATTACATTCTCTGCCGATTCCCGCATACTCGACATCGGCACCGGTGGAGGATTCCCAGGCATACCTTTGGCGGTACTTTTCCCCGACGTGCACTTTCATCTTATCGACCGGATCGGCAAAAAACTGAAAGTCGCTGCCGATGTAGCCCAGCGCCTGGGGCTCAGCAACGTCAGCTTTCAGCATGGCGATATCGGGGAATGCCGCGACAAGTATGATTTTGTGGTAAGCCGGGCCGTGATGCCTCAACCTGACCTCGTCAGACTGATCCGCAAGAATATCGACCGCACGTGCCGCAATGCAATCCCCAACGGCCTTATTACCCTGAAAGGAGGCGACCTAGACAACGAGCTCTCATCCCTCCCCGGAAGCGAATCAATCAATATCTCAAATTACTTCCCGCAAGCATTCTTCGACACGAAAAAGATTGTATTCACTCCTTTGGTATGATTCCGTCGCTTTACGACAGCATAAGAAGTGACGGAATCAGCACTTCGCCTCCTACAATTCCGCACCTCCTATGTTATACATATACAATGTGAGACACGTCGTCTGCGCATATCCACGCCTCCTCTCCCGACGCAATCCGCACCCGACGCTCCTGCATGTTTTGAATGACTCAATTAAATCACCATGAAAATTGCACGTTTTGAATTCTCTCTCTTCGGAATCAATACTTACGCCGTGTTCGACCCCGCGACACGCGAATGTGCCATTATCGACCCCGGGATGTCATCTGAGCCTGAACGCAAAGCCATAGAGCATTTCATTACCGACAATGGCCTTACACTTACCCATATCATCAATACCCATCTGCATATTGATCATGCCATAGGCAATTCCTGGCTCAAATCCCACTTCCCGGCTCCCGTCGAAGCGCATGAGGCCGATCTGCCGCTTGGCTCAAGAATGATGGAGCAGGCCGCAATGTTTGGCATTCCTATCGATACGGAAGCCGTCGTAATCGATAGGCCTCTGCATAATGGAGATTCCATTAAGATCGGACACGGCACCCTCGAGGTCATACACGTCCCCGGCCACTCCAAAGGCAGCATCGCATTGTACGACAAAGCTGACGGGTTCCTTATCTCAGGCGATGCCCTGTTTGCAGGTAGTGTGGGACGCACCGACCTCCCCGGTGGCAACGGAAGCCAGCTTATCGACAGCATCACCACCAGACTTCTGACACTCCCCCCCGATACCGTCGTATATCCCGGCCATGGACCGGCCACAACGATCGGCCATGAGGCGGCTACCAATCCTTTTCTGCACTGATCATATCCGGATTACTCCCCCTCACACAGATACGCGCCTATCCTAAAAATTGCCGCTCCATCCATTCAAAAGGATGAAGCGGCAACTGCTTTATACTGCCCTCTGTCTGAAAGGGCAACGCATCATTTTCATTTCACTGCATGAAGCGCCCCCATTATCACTTCACTCACTGAAGGATGAGAGAATATTATCTGCTCCATTGCCTGACGGGTCACGCCGCAATTGATCATGTCGGCACACTGCTGCGCAAGATCGGCAGCTTCCACGCCCATGATATGGGCACCTATCAGCATCCCGTCGGCCTTGCTGAAGATAAGCTTACACAAACCTTCAGACTCAGCCATCGTCAAAGCCTTGCCATTGGCACGGAAGAAACTCTGGCCTACACTGATTTCAATTCCCGAAGCCTTACACTGCTCTTCTGTCAGACCTACCATGCCGCACTCAGGCACCGTAAATACCGCAGAAGGCACCACGTCAAACCGGATTCCATCCTCCCGGCCTGCAATCGTATTCAGTGCTCTGTATCCCTGGAAGGTTGCCACATGGGCCAGCATCATCCGGGCATTGACGTCGCCTATGGCATAGATATGCTCCACATTCGTGCGCATCCCGTCATCCACAGGAATCCCCTTTGCGGAATATTCCACACCGGCTGCCTCAAGATTAAGGCCGGACACTCGCGGGGAGCGGCCGACTGCCATCAGCACATCCGATGAGACTACCGTCTCCTCCTTCCCCTTGCATTCATAGGTCACTGCCACAGCGCCATCATCCATCTGCTCGATCTTCTTGGCCGCCGCAGAAGTGACGATCTTTATCCCCCGCTTCGAAAGCGACTGCTTAAGGCGCTTGGCCACATCAGAATCAAACGGAGGCAGAATCTGCTTCATATACTCTATCACAGTCACCCTCGACCCGAAAGAGGCAAATATGCTTGCAAACTCCAGTCCGATCACGCCACCCCCGATTATGGTAAGCGACTCCGGGATATACTCTATCGACAGCATATCGGCACTATCCTTCACACACTCCAGCCCGCTTCCTTCAATCGGAAGCGAACGGGAATCCGAGCCGGTGGCGATTATTATATGGTCGGCCATATACTCCTCACCATCGGCCACAACCGTATGCGAATCCTTAAATGCCGCCATTGCCTCTACCACATTTACCTTGGCTCCCTTAAGCAGCGCTGCGATGCCTTCGCGGAGCTGTCCGACGACACTGTCTTTTCTCGCCACTACCTGACGGTAATCCAGCGAGAAGGAAAAATCATCGATTCCGAACGTCTCGGCATCGCGCAGTGTCGATATCACCTCCGCATTCCGGCACAGGCATTTGGTCGGAATACATCCTTCGTTGAGGCATGTACCTCCCAGGCGTCCTCCATTGAAGAGGGTCACGCTTTTACCCTCCTTTGCCGCAGCAAGCGCTGTCTCATAACCACCCGGGCCGGCACCGATTATGATAATATCAGATCTGTTCATAACCTTATTTCTCGGCGGCAGATTTCAGCTGACGGTAAGTAAGCACCGGATTTTTCGCTGCCGTGGTCTCGTCAAGCTTGCGCACTATGGTGGTAAGCGGAGCATTCTTCACATCTTCCGGTGTCTCGCGTGCCTCTGCTGCCACTTTATGCATTACATCTATAAACTCATCAAGAGTCTCCACACTTTCAGTCTCCGTAGGCTCTATCATCATGCTCTCATGAAACAGGAGCGGGAAATAGATCGTCGGGGCATGAAAACCGTAATCAAGCAGACGCTTCGCCACATTCAGCGTAGTCACACCGGTCGACTTATCCTTAAGGCCATCAAACACGAATTCATGCTTGCATACCCCATCTATCGGAAGCAGATAATCATCCTTAAGCGACTCTTTGATGTAATTTGCATTAAGCGTAGCCAGCGGACCTACATTCTTCAGATTCTCACGGCCAAGGGTCAGAATATAGGCATACGCTTTCATCATCACTCCGAAATTACCGAGGAACGAGGATACCGAGCCCAGGCTCTCTCCGTCACTCTCGATAGAGAAGCTGCCGTCTGCATTCTTACGCACACGCGGGTTAGGCAGGAACTTAGCCAGATGCTCCACCACCCCTACAGGACCCGAGCCGGGGCCGCCACCTCCGTGAGGTGTCGAGAATGTCTTATGCAGATTGATATGCATGATGTCAAAGCCCATATCGCCCGGACGCACCTTGCCGAGCAGCGGGTTAAGATTGGCACCGTCATAATAAAGCAGTCCCCCTGCCTCATGCACAAGGGCGGCAATCTCCATTATCTCGGTCTCAAACATGCCGAGCGTATTGGGATTGGTCATCATGATACCGGCCACTGTGTCGTCAAGCAGAGGCTTGAGATCCTCCACATCTATCGACCCGTTGGGTTTAGACTTCACCTCTACCACTTCCAGACCGGCCACCATGGCTGACGCCGGATTCGTACCGTGTGCCGAATTGGGCACAATCACCTTAGTGCGCTTTTCATCGCCGCGTGACAGATGATACTGCCTCATCACCATCAGGCCCGTCAGCTCTCCATGCGCGCCGGCATACGGATTGAGCGTAAATTCATATAGGCCTGCGATATTGGCCAATGCCTGCTGCAGATTATAATAAAGCTCAAGCGCTCCCTGCACACCCTTCTCATCCTGAAGAGGATGAAGCTGAGTGAACTGCGGCATTGCCGCAATCTCCTCGTTGATCTTCGGATTATACTTCATCGTGCACGAGCCCAGGGGATAGAACCCTGTGTCGACACCGAAATTCTTCATCGACAGATTAGTGTAATGCCGCACCACATCAAGCTCACTTACTTCCGGCAGCTCAGCCTCGGTGCCGCGCATCAGTTCTGACGGTATTGCCGACATCGCATCCTTTCCATACTCATCGGCAGGAAGTTCATAACCCTTTCTGCCGGGACGCGAAAGCTCGAATATCAATTTATCGTAGTATTTCATCTTATGATTCCATTTTATCGGGGTTGATAGCAAATCAGGCCGTCAGCAACGCCACAAGACGGTCAATCTCTTCTTTCGTGCGCTTTTCAGTGACAGCAAATTCCACACGTCCGTCGCCAAGATTCACACCTCCCATGATGCCATGCTCCAGCAGACGGGCATTGAGGGCCTCCACATCCAGCTCCGTCTTCACCACAAATTCCTTAAGGAAAGGCTTGCCCGGGAACGCAGCTTCAAATTTTCCACTCTCGATAAGACGGTCATAAAGGTAATGGGCGCCGTCACAGCTCAGGCGATTGACCTCTACCATCCCTGATTTCCCCATAAGCGACACATATATGGTGGCATAAAGTGCCATCAGCGACTGGTTGGAGCATATATTGCTCGTAGCCTTCTCGCGACGTATATGCTGCTCACGGGCCTGAAGCGTAAGCACGAAGGCACGCTTACCGTCGGCATCCTTAGTGGCACCTACCACTCGTCCCGGCATCTTGCGCAGCATTCCCTTGCCGCAAGAGATAAAGCCCAGATACGGGCCGCCGAACGACATCGGCATACCCAGCGTCTGACCATCTCCACATGCCACGTCGGCACCCCATTCGGCAGGAGTGCGGAGCACTGCCAGTGCCGATGGATCGGCATACATCGCCATATACCCCTTGGCACCATGTATCGCTTCGGCCCACCCGGTATAATCTTCTATTATACCGTACTTGTTGGGAACAGGCACTATCACACCTGCCACATCTCCCTTCTCTACCTCGGCCATGATGGCCTCGAAATCCGACACACCGTCCTTCTCCGGCACAACCGTCACTTCCACACCATGGAACTTGCCATACGTACGCACCACGCGTATCACCTGGTCAAGAAGTGTAGCGGAAAGTACTACACGGTTCTTCTTCTTGGCCGAAGCCACCATCATGAACATCGCCTCTGCCGCCGCCGTAGCGCCGTCATACATGGATGCATTCGTGGCCTCCATGCCGGTAAGTTCGCTGATTATGCTCTGATACTCGAAGATGTAGGTGAGTGTACCCTGGGATATCTCCGGCTGGTAAGGAGTATACGCCGTATAGAACTCGCTGCGCCCCAGAAGATGCGCCACTGCCGACGGGCTGTAATGGTCGTATACGCCGCATCCGCCGAATACGGTCAGCCTGCGGTTCTTTTCCCCAAGAGCCTCAAAGTGCTTGCGCAGCTCTATTTCCGACATAGCCGACGGAATATCATAATCCTCTCGGAAGATTACTTCCTGCGGCACATCGGCATACAGGTCGTCAATCGTATCCACACCGATCTTATCAAGCATCCGGCGGATATCCGAATCGGTATGGGGCATGAATTTATTGCTCATTTATATCTATCGCTTCAAATAGGATTCCTGATTATGCGACAGGCGCCAATACACCTGCCGTAATCTTGATGATTCCGGCAGGATATTGGCGTCAGTCATTTTTCCATACTGTGCTTACTCTTCGCAGATTTTGGAGTAGGCGGCTGCATCAAGCAGATTGTCGATTTCGGAAGCATCGCTCACCTTGACCTTCATGATCCAGTTGGCAAAGGCATCTTCGTTCAGAAGCTCGGGGCTGTCCTCAAGCTCTTCGTTGATTTCCAGCACCTCGCCGCTCACGGGAGAAATAAGGTCGCTGGCAGCCTTTACCGACTCCACTGCGCCAAACTCCTCGCCGGCTGTCACCTCATCGCCGACCTCGGGCATATCCACATACACGATGTTGCCGAGCGCGTGCTGCGCGTAATCGGTGATGCCTACTGTTGCGATGCCGTCTTCGAGGCTTACCCACTCGTGCGAATCCGCATAGCGGAGATTCTCAAGTATCTTGCTCATGTCTTTATGATATAGTTTAATGTTATTTCTTGTAGTTTTTATCGTAGAATCGTTTCTTTACAACTTTGCCGGGGAAGGTCTTTTTGCGGATCTGCACCTCTACTTCCGTACCAAGTTTGTCATACGGCTTGTCAATCATGGCCATCGCCACGCTCTTGCCTGTGGATATGGACTTGTAGCCGGTAGTGATCTCTCCCACCTTCTCGCCTCCGGCAAGCACCGGATAACCGTGACGGGGCACTGCCGAGCCTGCAAGCTCAATGCCTACTATACGGCGTTTCACTCCTTCTGCCTTCTGCGCGGCAAGCGCTTCCTTGCCGATAAAGCCGGGCTTGTCGAGCTTTACAAACATGCTCAGACTTGCCTCTATCGGTGTGATATCATCAGCCAGCTCGTCGCCATACAGGGGGAGCCCCACCTCAAAACGAAGCGTGTCGCGACAGCCAAGTCCGCAGGGCTGCACTCCGGCTTCCATCAGCTTGTCCCATACACGCCGTATGTAGTCATGGCTGCCATAGATCTCAAAGCCATCCTCTCCGGTATAACCCGTGCGGCTGACGATGATTTCCTCGCCATCGATCTCAAATGTCTTGAAATTATAGAACGCGATGTCGCGGCAATCTATGCCAAGCACGCGCTCTACCGTCTCCTCCGCCTTGGGACCCTGTACGGCCACCTCTCCGTATTTCGGTGATTCATCCTCGACTGTACAGTCAAAGCCCTCGGCATTTTTCTTTATCCAAGCCACATCCTTATCTATGTTGGCGGCATTGATTACCAGAAAGTACTCCTGATCGTTTACCTTATATACGAGAAGGTCATCGACCGTACCACCGTTCTCATAGCACATCATGCCGTAGAAAATCTGACCATCGGGAGCGCCGGTCACATCATTCACGAATATATGGCTTACAAAATCATATGCCTGCTTCCCCTTTACGCGGACTTCGCCCATATGGCTCACATCGAATACTCCCACATTCTGGCGCACTGCATTATGCTCCTGCGTGATACTGTCATACTGTATCGGCATGTCAAAGCCTCCGAAAGGCGACATCAATGCTCCCTGACTTACATGACGGTCATGCAGACATGTCTTGATTAGGTTCTCTTCCATTGCTGGTGTCTGGGTTTAAGTTGTGTTTGTCGTTTTATGCCTGCGGTGAGATTGGGATATGACATATCCGTAATCCTTAATTTCGCCACAGACGTTAGAAATAAGGTTGAGGAGCCGGATGCCGCAAACACGCCGGTTTTGCCGTGCATGACTCTTCAAAACCCAAAATTAACCAAAGGTTGGCTAACCGCCAAATTATTTTAGTAATTTTGCAACAGCTTTTGGACTTTATACCTAAGAAATATGGGAGCAACCCTATATCTGGCCCGACGGCTGTCGCTGTCTTCGGGCGGAAAAAAATCATCTCCGGCCGTCCGGGTCGCCATCGCGGCTGTAGCATTGTCTGTAATCGTAATGATGTGGGCAGTGGCTGTCGTCACGGGTTTCAAATCCGAAATATCAGGGAAAGTGGCAGGTTTCAATTCACACCTTACCGTATCTCCCGACCATGACTACTCCTCTCAGGGCGACTGCTCTGCCTCCGGATCCGTCTTGACCCTCACCCCATCCCTCAGATCAATACTCGACGAGGCTACATATATTTCCGACTATGCCCTGCAGGTCAGCATACCCGCAATATTCAAGACTTCCGGCGACTTTAAGGGTGTCTATCTTAAGTCGCTTTCCGGATCTGCATTACAAAACTTCATCGGATCTTCTGTCATAGAAGGCAGTATGCCTGACTATACGGCAGATTCATGCCGTAATCAGATCGTGGTGAGCCGTAAGATTGCCGACCAACTCGGACTCCACGCCGGCATCTCCATCGACACATATTTCATCTCTGACGCCATCCGCGCACGACGCCTTGAGGTGGCGGCTGTATTCGACTCTCATTTCGACTCCTTCGACGATTCTTTCGCCTACGCGTCGCTACCGCTTATTCAGCAATTGGGGAACCTCTCTCCCACTCAGGGCACTTCCATCGCCATTACCACCGACGACTTCAGCAACGTGTCAATCTACGCAGCCGATCTCCAACGAAGGCTCTTCACCGCATACGCCGAACAGTCCATCTATCGTCCCTATTCCGTCACATCAGCCCGTCAGGCAGGCGCCGCATATTTCCAATGGCTCTCTCTGCTTGACATGAATGTCATAGTCGTATTGATACTGATGACAGTAGTGGCGACAATAACACTCATCAGCGGAATGCTGATCCTGATGGTGGATAAAATCCGGTTTATTGCCCTCATCACTGCCCTCGGTGCCTCCCGACGTCAGATAAGCCGCATATTCATGCTCATGGCCGCACGCATTGCTGTCTACGGCCTGCTTATCGGCGACATCTCCGGTCTGTCTTTACTCTTCATTCAGGCAAGGACACATTTCATCCCTCTCGATTCTGACTCTTATTATATTGATTTTGTACCGGTGCAGATTTCCATCCCTGCAATTCTCATACTCAATATAGTCACTCTCGCCATTATCTGCATCTCTCTCATAATACCCTCCCGATTTGCCGGAAAAGCGGCGCCCGCACGCACTCTTGCAAACGAATGACAACAGAGTTGGCATAATTTTTGTTTTATTATTTGCAGATGCTTCCCCAGGATCTGCTGATCATGCCCACAGACCCATCTGCGGCTGAAGCTTCACGCATAAAATATCAAAACAGAAATAAGAACTATGGCTAATGGTAAAATCGGGGTGACCACCGAGAATATCTTCCCCGTAATCAAAAAATTTCTCTATAGCGACAACGAAATCTTCCTGCGCGAACTTGTAAGCAACGCCATCGATGCTTCCCGCAAGTTGCAGACTCTCGCTTCTTTCGGCGACTTCAAGGGCGAAATCGGAGATCTCAGGGTATACGTGGAAGTCGACAAAGAGAAAGGCACCCTCACCGTGTCTGACCACGGCATCGGTATGGATGCGGCCGACATTGAAAAATACATCAACCAGATTGCTTTCTCCGGTGCTGAAGAATTCCTTGAAAAATACAAGGATACGGCCAACTCGATCATCGGTCACTTCGGACTCGGATTCTATTCCGCCTTCATGGTGGCCGACAAGGTCGTGATTCGCTCGCTTTCATACAAGGAAGGCGCTCAGGCTGTGGAATGGAGCTGCGACGGATCTCCGGAATATGAAATGCACCCCATCGAGAAAGCCGACCGTGGCACCGAAATCATTCTTCATATCGACTCCGAATCTAAAGAATACCTCGAAAAAGACCGCATCATAGCTCTGCTTAAGAAGTACTGCCGCTTCCTCCCGGTGCCGGTGGTATGCGGCAAAAAGCAGGAATGGAAAGACGGAGCATATGTCGATACCGATGAAGACAACGTTATCAACGCCACCGAGCCCCTTTGGACCCGCCGTCCCGCCGACCTTACCGACGACGACTACCTCCGCTTCTACCGCGAGTTAATGCCCGGACGCGAAGATCCCCTCTTCTGGATTCATCTCAACGTCGACTACCCGTTCACCCTTACCGGAATACTGTATTTCCCGAAGGTCAAATCCAATATAGACCTGCAGCGCAACCGCATACAGCTCTACTGCAACCAGGTATTCGTCACCGATCAGGTAGAAGGAGTCGTTCCCGAGTTCATGACGATAATGCAGGGTGTGATCGACTCTCCCGACATCCCTCTGAACGTATCAAGAAGCTACCTGCAGGCCGACCGTCAGGTAAAGCAGATTTCATCCTACATTTCAAAGAAAGTGGCCGATAAACTCGACCGTCTCTTTACCTCTGACCGCGCTGAGTTCGAAAAGAAGTGGGACGACATCCGCATCTTTATCGAATACGGCATGCTCACCGATGAGAAGTTCTTCGAGTCGGCACGGAAATTCTTCCTGTTCAAGGACACTGCCGGAAAATATTTCTCTCTTTCGGAATACCGCAATCTTGTAGAGCCGTCTCAGACCGACAAGGACTCTACTTTGATCTACCTATACACCACCAATCCGACCGCGCAGTTTGCCTACATCCGCAAAGCCGAAGAAAAGGGATACGACGTACTTGTGATGGATGGCGAACTTGACGGCCACCTCATGTCGCTTCTCGAATCAAAGGAAGATAAGATTCGCTTCGTACGCGTTGACTCCGATATCCCCGAACATCTCATCCGCAAGCAGGATCAGGCTGCCACATCACTCTCTGCAGAGCAGTCGGATATACTGACCGGCATATTCTCTGCAGCTCTTCCCAAAGAAGATGACGCCCACTACATCGTGTCGCTTGAATCAATCCAGGAGAACAGTGCCCCTGCCACACTTACCCAGGATGAATTCATGCGCCGCATGAAGAAAATGGCCGAACAGCAGCCCGGCATGTCATTCGGATCCCAGTTGCCCGACAGCTATCAGCTCGTAATCAACACCGACTCGGCGGCAATACAGCAGATTCTCAAATCGGCAGATGAATCAATCGGCAGCGACATACGCCCCATCCTTTCAGATATTTCCTCATCTAACGAGGAGCTGACCAAGGCTAAGGCTCCCGATGCTTCTGAAGAGCTCAAGGCTTCTGCCGACGGATTGGAAACACACATCGCAGATCTGCGTAAGCGTCAATCGGAGATAATGGCACAATATGCCGGATCTCACCCGATCATCCGCCAGATCGTGGATCTCGCTCTTCTGCAGGCCGGTCAGCTCAAGGGGCGCGCCCTCAGTGAGTTTATCGACCGCTCCTACTCTATGCTCTGATTCCGGGTATCACAAAATAAATCCGGCCTCCGGCAGCCCGCTTTTCCGGTCACTGCCCGAGGTCGGATTTTTATATTCTATAGAGTAACGGATGATTGCCCCTACCGACCGGAGCACCCCCAATCGGCAGCAGTCTCTATCGTCACTCCCCTTCTTCAGTGTTCTCCTCAGCCTCATCATCGGTGAACTTTGTCATACCGGCACCGACAAGTATATTATACCAGCTGAAGAGTTTCTTGATGTCGGAAGGATACACTCGCTCACGGTCAAAGTCGGCAAGAATCTCTCCGAACTTCTCACGCAGTCCGTCATTATCCATCGCCTTCACATCAATCTTCTCCCCGTTCATGTTCCCATACACCAGGTCAAGGATCTCGCCAAGAGGCTTATCCTCCCCCTCTGTGTACATTGCGATGTCGCCAAGCGATACCACTTTATCTCGGGCATGCACCGGCATACGCTTCTTCGAGACGATGTCCTCCACGAGCAGCATACGGTTGCCCTGTGAAATGATTTTGAAAAGACCCGGCTTGCCGGTAATCGAAAGTATTGTACGTAACATTGGTATTATGCTTTTATGTATTACTGTCTTTTTTAATTTATGACTGCGGCAATCCGTCAAGAAGGGTGCCTATTTGCTGAAGCAGCGGCCGAACTCCATCGTTAATTATCCCGACCGTCTTCCACCCATAACGCTTTAGCAGTTCGGCCTCACGACGCTGACTCTCTGTCCGGGAGACGAATGCCTCCCGGCTGCAGCCATCCCGATGCCTCACACGCTGCTCCCGGCTGCCAAGCGGAGCCTCGACATGCCATATGGCATCGCACATCTCCGCAAGCCCGCTCTCCGCAAGTATGGCCGCCTCCACAAACATTACCCCGCACCCGTCTCCATGACGGGCCACATCCTTCCTCACCTCGCAATGCACGATTGAATTGAGCGTTTGCCGCATCTTCTCATCCGAAAACACTATCGAGGCAAGGAGCCTGCGGTCAGGAGGTGCCACTCCATCTGTCACATCCGCTGAAATCTCGTCACGTATGCGGCTCTTGATTACAGCATCCGTCTCCATCAGCCGACGTGCCCCGGCATCGCAATCATATACTTCATGCCCCATAAGGCGCAACAATCGCGACACTACACTCTTCCCGCTTCCTATACCCCCGCATATCCCTATAAGATAATGTGCCATGACTGTAGGATTCAATTGCCTGTATGATTTAATTGCGCACCAGCGTATACTCCACACTGTCAGTAAGCAGATGCATATTCAGCAGCGCCGGATTATGATGCGTGAGATGCACCGGAAGCTTTCGCGGATTCTTATCCAGGTCAAGATAATCCACGGCCACATTGATATTATCGATACTGGTGGCATCAAACCTGCTCATAGGCACATAATATTCCACCTGCACCTTCGACGGGAAAAGCAGCAGATCCATGGCCTCCGGCAAATGATGCACAGCCACATTCACCGATGCCTGCTTGCGCACCAATGGTTCTACCTCTACACTCACCTTTACTGTCGCAGGCTCAAAGCGGGCGTTGGCCATGCCGCGCAAGCGCACCGGCACCTCCGTGTTTTCTTCCAGATTATGACGCGAGAAGGGTTCGGTATACACCTTGGTGATAGTATCAAGCACATTACGTGTACCATACACGACCACTCCGGCAGGACTCGCCACAGGATGCCCCATGATTATCTTGCCGGTGGCGGCCGTCAGGTCGGCCTGCACTTCCACAGGCACACGCTTACCCGGCAATGTGGTGTACATCAACGACAACGAATCCACCGACGTCGACAATAGACTTGCCGAAGCTCCGAACACATTCTTCAATGCCGCCGTAAGCTCGCTGCGACGCATCACGAAGCGCCCGTCGCTGTTGAAATCAGCAAAGTTGATATTTACCGTTGCGTCTCCAAACACGCCGTTGCGCCACAGGTTTGCCCCCTGGTCCCGCACCATGACATGGATCTTCTTCGGCGGCAGATTGATAAAGGTGACAGAATCCGGTACATTATAGATATTCACCTTTACCTCAAAATCATCCTGCACACTGTCATTAAGAGCCATGATAAACCAGAAAAGCGCAGCTATGGCCACAAAGACAAGATACGTCAGCGTTTTCTTAAATCCCGTCGACGCCTGCATGGTTTTCCAACCCGTCTTGATTCTCTCTTTATCTACCATAACTGCTGCTTTCCAAGGGGAGCCAGCGGCTATTACAGCCGCGCTGATACGCACGCCACACGTGCATACACAGCGCCGGCTACAAAGGCCGCTTGCCTTCCGTCATTAATAGGGCTTATTTCTTTTCAGCGGCCTGATTCTCCACTACGGGATACACCTGCTCGCGACTTACCTTGATATCCACACCTTTGGAAATCTCGATCATCATCGTGCCTGTGGCATCATTGATGCTTACGATAGTGCCGTAGATGCCTCCGGCGGTTATCACCTTGTCACCTTTCTGCATCGCCTCGCGGGCTTTCTTGATTTCCTTCTGTTTCTTCGACTGCGGGCGAATCATGAAGAAGTAGAACACCACTACCATCGCCACTATCATGAGCATTCCGCTCCAAGTGCTGCCGTTGCCATTAGCCTGCAGCAGGATTGTCTGTAGATTCATCTTATTTATTTTCTATTTGTTTTGTTATAATATTTCTGCGCG
The DNA here is from genome assembly GCA_947176605.1 of uncultured Porphyromonadaceae bacterium. Classification (GTDB taxonomy): domain Bacteria; phylum Bacteroidota; class Bacteroidia; order Bacteroidales; family Muribaculaceae; genus Lepagella. The sequence continues at coordinate 44,772 of CAMWRH010000010.1, read as the reverse complement.
ATGACGCGGCCCTTCCCTCCCGGCTGCCGCCGGAGGAAACGCGGTCACATCACTCCAGGCTTTTGACGAGTACTCCCTTATCTTTGAGGTTCTTCAGCACCGCGGCAAGCACTCCATGCACAAACTGCGGACTCTTCCGCGTGCTGTAAGCCTTCGCTATCTCCACATATTCGTTGATGCTGACCGTCAGAGGAATCTTCGGGAAGTTGAGGATTTCGGCCAAGGCAGTCATCATTATCACCACATCCATATAGGCCATGCGGTCAGCTTCCCATACCTTGGTGTCAAGCGCCTCATTGATATACTCACGATACGTCTCCCGCTGCTCTATCACGGCATCCACCAGCTGGCGCCCGAACATGGCATCCTCCTCATCCTTATACGTAGCCATGATTCCGGCAAACGATTTCTTCTCGGCAATGCGTTTCACTGTCTTTATCACAAACGTGCCGATCGTATCCAGGTCGTCATTCCAGAATACCGACTTATCTTCAAGCGCCTCAAGGAAATGCTCGTTGACAAAAATCACATTCTTGTATATCTTGCGCCAGAACTCACAGTCGGCGGCAAAATCCGTGACCGGGAACTCCATATATTCCTTATAGATATCCGATTCCATGATGGCACGCAGCAATGCCCGCATCATCGGCTCGTCATCTATTGTCATGTTGCGTCCCAGCCCTTCCATAGCCGCATCTATATCCTCATTGGAGTAGATTGTCTTTACAAACTCATTCTCCACAAAGCGCAGATTCGGATTGCGGTCAGCTTCGGATGCCACATAGCGGTTGCGCGCTTCGTCTATATCGCGGTCGCGAAGCTGCACCAGCTGCACCGGGAGCCACAGAAGCCGGAAATAAAGTTCGCGGGCTTTATCCATGCTCATGCGCAGTGTCTGGAAAGCATCGTCCTTGCCGTCAGCCGTAGAGTAGAAATTGGTGAAGGTCTGATCCATCATCTCTTCCATACGGTCCATGCCGTTGAGCGTATACCCCTCGCGCTCGCTGGCCGCTTTGGCAAACTGCGCATCGGGAAGTATTATCGTCTTGAAGATTTCCTGCCATATCCGCTCATCGGCCAATGAGCCCGGGTCTTCGCTCTTCTGGAACTTCTTGTACAGGCCCGAGTCCTTTACCTCACGTGCAAGGCGTTCGGCAATAGCTGACAGCGGAAAATCAATCATCCGGTATTTCCGGAGAAGCGACTTTATTGTCTCATCTTCCTTTATACGCTTGATAAACCGCGTATTCGCCAGAGGGGTCACACCGCCGCGGCCGGTGACATTGTCGGCTATTTCCGACATCATGCACAGCATGTCGAGATACAGGCCGTGGGCAAACCGCTTCTCCCTGGTAGGATTGGCCGGCAGTGATTCTATCGCAAACCGTCGCTCTACCAGCAGATAGGAGTAGAGGAGCTGCACCACCTTAGTGCGAATCAACACTCGATTAATCATATGTCTTCTCTTAAGTCTTGGATTAATGGTCCGAGCGCACATCTAATCCCGGGCTGCCCGTCATGGTTCCGGCCATGTAGGCTGCCCGTCAGAGACGGCAGACTCAAATATTATGCAAATATACTATTTTGCGGCCGTATAATCAAATTTCATTTCATATTTAGGCCCGTTAACTCTGTGATGGCGGTGATTCAGCCCCGCTGTCTCACCACTTCATACATCATCACACCGGCAGCTACCGATACATTCAGCGAGCCGATATGGCCAAGTATCGGAATGGCTGCAAGACGGTCGCACGCCCGAAGCACATCATCACTTATACCCGTATCCTCCGACCCCATCACTATCGCCACGGGCAGATTATAGTCCACTGCAGTATACACGCAATCCGTCTTCTCCGTGGCACCTACCACCTGATACCCGCTATCGCGAAGGAATCTTACAGCATCAAGCACCGAACGCACACGGCACACCGGGATATGCAGCAACGCCCCTGCCGAAGTCTTCACGGCATCCGGAGTGACACTCACACTTCCCTTTTCCGGTATCACTATCGCATCGGCGCCGGCACATTCTGCAGTACGCGCTATGGCCCCGAAGTTGCGGGTGTCTGTCAGGCCGTCAAGCACTATGACAAACGGATTGCGCCCCTCTTCATACAATTGCGGCACCAGATGCTCAAGCCTTCCATATTCTACGGGCGACAGTAACGCTATTGCCCCCTGATGGTTCTTCATTGTGATCCGGTTAAGCTTTTCCACCGGCACCCTCTGGCTCACCACTCCATACTCCTTTATCTTGCCGAACAGTTCCCTCGAAAGGTCGCCCGTAAGATCTTTCTTTATAAGTACCTTATCTATACTCTTGCCGGCCTCTATGGCCTCTATTATGGCTCTGAGTCCGAATATGTAATCCGTCTTATTCATTTGGGTTGCTTATTTTATATTCTCTTCATTTCGCAGCAGTTCGCGGGCGGCATGTAGGGCGGCGTCTGTAAGACGCTCTCCACTCAGCATCCCGGCGATCTCCGCGATTCTGTCGTCGCCGGATATCTCACATACTGACGTGACAGTACGAAGATCCGTATCCTCCTTATACACTTTATAGTGCCGTATCCCCTTGGCGGCCACCTGTGGAAGATGCGTGATAGTGATAATCTGGATTTTTTCAGCCATATGGGTCATCATCTGCCCCATCTTATCGGCTATCTCTCCGCTCACACCTGTATCTATCTCATCAAATATCACCGTAGGCATGTTCATTTTTTCCGCCATGAGGGATTTGATGCATAGCGTCAGTCGCGACAGCTCTCCACCCGAAGCAGTGGCCGACATCGGCAGCAGCTCTCCGTTTTTGTTGAAACTGCACAGGAATTCCACGCTGTCCTGGCCATCTGTGGTAAGTTTCCCCTCTCTTACGGCTACCGTAAAACGCAGGTTGGCCAAGCCCAGAGGCACTGCCCTCTCCGTAAGATGATTGCTGAATACTTCAGCCGCTTCCCTGCGGCGACGCGTCAGATGCTCCGCCTTTTCTTTCAGCACCTTGGCCAGATGCCTTGCTTCCTGCTCCAGCTCGCGGCTTTCATCATCATCGCCGTCAAGCAGGTGCATCTGCCGCTCGAGTCGCTCCCGGAGATCTACAAGTTCATCACCCGTATCCACTCCCATCGCTTTCACGGCCTCATAATACGCACGCATACGCGCTCCTGTGTGCGCAAGCAGCGTCGGACTCGACTCCACGCTCTCTCCCAACTGTTCTATCGTATAGGCTATGTCTTTAAGTTCGATATAGAGCGAATTCAGTCGCGTTATCAGCGACTCCTCTTCCGGCGTAGGGTCCACAGCCTCAAGATTGAAACTCTCAAGATGCGCAAGTGCCACCCGCACCTGCGACATGGCTCCGTCATTGTCGCCTGCAAGGGCCTCATACGCTCCCGACATCTGGTCGCGTATCTCATCGGCCTCACTAAGCATTTCGAAGCGGCGTTCCACTTCCTGCTGCTCCCCCTTCCGGGGCTTCAGCTTATTAAGCGCTTCAAGCTGAAGCCTGATCACCCCACGCTTCTCCATATTACGGGCCTTAAGCTCTCTGAGCTGACGTATCCGGGTGCGCAACCCTACATACTTTCTGAAATCCGCCCGATAATCAGCCAATATGGCCGCATTCTCAGCCATGGCATCTATAATCTCCAATTGCCCCTCCTTTGAATTCAGGGAGAGATTGGCATGTTGCGAATGAATATCAAGCAATGCCGACGTGCAGTCGGCGAGACTGGTCAATGTCACCGGCGAATCCTGTATAAACGCGCGGCTACGCCCCGTAGGCGATATCTCCCGGCGCACTATCAGCTCGCCGGGACCCCTCTCACCCGTCTCAGGGTCAGTCACATCAGTCAGAAACGTAGCCTCTACCACTGTCTTGCGCGTACGGTCGGCTATGGCCTTCGTATCGGCCCGTTCGCCGCGCAGCAGTCCTAAGGCTCCAAGCATGATTGACTTGCCGGCTCCGGTCTGACCCGTGATTATCGACAACCCTTCGCCGAAGTCAATCTCTACCTCATCGATCAATGCGTAGTTTCTAATTACAAGCTTCTTCAACATCAGTCGTTGTGCTAATTATCTCTATAAGTAAGTGCCCCACAAAGTCACCGACACACACGGCATGATGCGGCATCAATTCCCCTCATCTCCTTTCTTTATTTTTTCGAGACGCTCTATATCTGTAGGATAGATCGGCTGAAGAAGTTCATACACCTCTTCCCGTTCACTTTGAGGAGCCTTGGAATAGATATTCACCAGTTCATCGAGCTTCGCATCCCTGAACATCGACAGCGCCACGCTCATCGGAGCATTCTTATACACCGTCTGTATCTCTTTGAGCGACTCCGTAATCACCGCTCTTCCCTTGTCGGGGCTCGTCACCATCTCGTCGAGCCCCTTGCGGTGATAATTGTAAAGCAGCCGGCGTATCCCGGAGGTATTGTTGTCGGTAAATGACGACAGCACTGCCGCACGGTTCTTCGTATCCTCAAAAGCGCGCCAGCCTACCTCTCCGGTGCTCTGTGCCGCCTGCACCACACTTTGGGCGCGGTCATAAAACGCCTGTCCTCCCTGAGGGGAGAATGAATCAAAGTCAATGCCGAGAAACAGATATGCGTAATAGTCGAGTATCGCGGTGAGATTACTCTGCTGCGAAGTCTCGTTATACACCAGAGGGTCGCCCTCCTTATACTCAAAATCGATCTTCGAATCCTTGAAATTAAGCAGCGTCGTGGTATACGTGGAGTTATACACCGGCCTTGACACCTGCACCTGAAGGTCGCCCTTGATCCGGTCTCCCTCGTATTCAGCCACCGTCAGATACATCCTGCATTCTATACGCTCGTTGGGCGAGAATGTGGCCGTGCTGAATCGGTTTTCATTCATATAGTCGGTGATACTTGACTGAAGGGTCTCGAATACACTTTTGTTGGTCCCTTCGATCTGCTGGGAATTCACCTCCACCTGGCATCTTAGCTCCTGCGCCGATGCAGTGCCGGCGGCCGCCACTATGGCGGCTGCCGGCATCAATATGGCATATATCTGTTTCCGCATCATTCGTTTCCTTTTTAAGCGCCCTGGATAATCTTACCGGAGCGTCATGCGCTCCCCCCGGGAGCGCCCTTCATCATGCGATACGAGGCTCTGCTTATGCTGCGCTTCTCGGCAATGGAGCAGTCACCGGCCGATTCCGGATACAAATGCATCCACTATGTCAGAGGCCACATCCTTCTTATCCTTCAGCGGATAGCTCACAGCGCTGCCGTGACGCTTAAGTATTGTCACCTTGTTGGTATCGGTCATCATCCCGGCTCCGGCATCACGCAATGAGTTGAGCACTATCATGTCGAGATTCTTACGCTCCATCTTGCCAAGCGCATTTTCCATCTCATGGTCTGTCTCAAGTGCGAAACCCACAAGATACCGCTTCCCCTTGTCCGCCCCAAGTGTGGCTGCTATATCGGGATTCCTTACCAGACGAAGGCTTATGTCTCCATTGGCTTCACGCTTGATCTTGTTGGTCTGTGGATCTGCGGGAGCATAATCAGCCACTGCTGCTGCCAGCACAGCCACATCGCATCCCTCGAACTCCCGCTGCATGGCATCAAGCATCTCCCGCGCCGAGCGCACATCAATCCGCCTGATTCCGTCGCCAAGCGAAAGGCTACGGTCTACGGGGCCGGCCACTACCGTCACCTCCGCACCCCGGCGCTTGCATTCGCGCGCTATGGCAAAACCCATCTTACCCGATGAATAATTACCTATAAAACGCACAGGGTCAATATTTTCGTATGTAGGGCCTGCGCTAATAAGCACTTTCACCCCGCGCAGTGTGTCCTGCCTGTCACTTTCCGCAAAATAGCGTTCGGCAGCCGCAAGTATTGCCTCCGGCTCCTCCATACGCCCCTTGCCGGTAAGTCCGGAGGCAAGAAAGCCGCTCTGGGGCTCTACGATGATTACCCCGTCGCGCCGCAAGGTATCCACATTGCGCTGAGTAGAGGGATGGGCCCACATGTCAAGATCCATTGCCGGCGCCACTATTACCTGCTCTTTGGCCGAAAGATATGTTGTGATGAGCATATTGTCGGCTATGCCATTGGCCATTTTGCCGATGGTGGATGCCGTGGCCGGAGCCACTATCATCAGGTCGGCCCATATCCCCAGATCCACATGTGAATGCCATTCGCCGGTGTTGGCAGCGAAAAATTCACTCACCACCGGCTTGCCGCTCAACGCCGCCAATGTGGCAGGAGTGATAAACTCCTTGCCATTAGGCGTAATCACCACCTGCACCTCCGCACCATGCTTGATCAGAAGGCGCAGCAGATACGCCGACTTATAGGCAGCGATTCCTCCGGAAATGCCCAGTACGATATGTTTGCCTTTCAACGACATTACCTATTTGCTTTTATTCAGATATTTATAACGAAGCTGCGTCAATACGTCTTTCGTATTCTTCGGGAATTCTCCCTGCATGATCCAGCCATAGAACGATGGCTCACGGCGCAGCACATCCTCCACGGCACATCCTTTATGCTTACCGAAGTTGAACACCGGCACATCGTTGTCGTCGAGCACTATCCTTCCTGCCAGATCCAGTGACCGGCCGCCTGCCGAAAACTCACTGAGAAAGGCCACGTCATTCTCCAGTTCGGCATATCGCTCCACCTGGCTTTCAAGCACCTCAAGCGTGGCCAGCGTGTCGGCATTCGCCGAATGCGCACCCTCAAGGTCCTTGCCGCAGTAGAATTTATAGGCGGCCACCAGTGTGCGCTGCTCCATCTTGTGGAAGATATTCTGCACATCGATGAATTTCCGACCGTTGACATCAAAGTTAATGCCTGCTCTGGCAAATTCCTCCACCAGAAGCGGCACGTCAAACTTATTGCTGTTGAACCCGGCCACATCACATCCCTCAAAAAACTCATTGAGCGATTTGGCCACCTGACGGAACGTCGGCTCATCGGCCACCATCTCATCCGTGATATGGTGCACGGCCGTAGAGGCCTCCGGAATGTGCATCTCCGGATTCAGACGCTTCGTCTTTTCGATTCTTGTGCCGTCAGGCATCACCTTGACCACACTTATCTCCACGATCCTGTCGCGAAGTATATTCGTACCCGTGGTCTCAAGGTCAAACACCACCAACGGGCGCTTTAGATTCAGTTTCATCCCTTTTCGATTTTATTCTCCCTTATTCTATCACCTGCATCGGCATCTGAAGCATCACCACCTCAATGCCCGGCTGCTGCTCAAGCGGACTGAACAGCCCGGGGCGCGCCGGATCGGCAAGCTGGATCTCCACATCTTCTCCCTTGATGTTGGAAAGCACCTCCACCATATATGTGGAGTTAAATCCGATTGTCATCGGATTCCCCTGATAATCGCAATCCACGCGCTCTTCTGCCGATGTGGCGTAATCAAGATCCTGACCTCCCATCACGATCTGAGTGCTGTCGATTGTGAATTTGATAAGGTTGGAGGCCTTACTTGCAAACAAGGCCACTCGCCTTACGGCATTCAGAAGCGACTCGCGGTTCACAACCATCCGGAAGGGGTTGTCTTTCGGGAATACCCGCTTATAGTTGGGGTACGTTCCCTTGATAAGACGCGTGGTGAGCGTGTAGCTGCCGAAATCAAATGTCGCCGACTTGGCATCTTTCACAATCTTCACAGGATCCCCTTCCTTATCGAGCAACCCCTTGAGCACATTGGCTGCTTTCCCCGGGAGTATGAAGCTGCCGGTCAGCCCGGGAGCCACCTTATCGACCTGGAATTTCACAAGCTTATGCGTATCGGAGCTAACGAATGTCAGTCGTTCGGGCTCGATATCCACAAACACACCGGTCATTATCGGACGGATCGTGTCGCTGCTGATTGCAAACAGTGTGCCTTCAAGTCCCTCGGCCAGCACATCGGCAGGCAATTCGAAATCTTCTGCATCGTCATCATGCTCCTTGCGGCGCGGATATTCTGACGCATCGATACCCATGAAGCTGAAGTGACCGTTGTTGAACGTCAGTGTCACCTCTTTCGTATCCTGATTGATATCAAATATCAGCGGCTGGTTGCTGACCTCTTTCACTACTTCGAGAAGTCGTTTGGCAAGGATTGCGATCTCTCCTTCTCCGTCAGCATCCAAAATCTCTACAGTGGCAGTCATCACATTCTCTTGATCGCCACCCGTCACATATAGTGTCTCTCCCTTCACGCTGAGCAGGAAGTTGTCGAGTATCGACAGCGCGTTTTTTGAATTGATAACCTTGCTCACGGCCTGAAGCTGAGTCTGAAGGGCTTTGCCCGAAACGTTAAATCTCATATTAGTAGCATATTTAGATTGCCGTAAGACGCCTTGTCATGCAGCCTGTATCGGATGTTTCCGGCCGCGCTCAACGCTCGGCTCAGCCCTGATAATGCCGCATCCCCTTACGGATACATATTACAATCTACAAATTTACAAAAAAAATCCGTATCTTCACCAAACAAAGCGTAGCTTCATCTTCTTCCGCACATAAAAAGATATGCGGCTCCATCCGCTCTGTAGCGTATGGAGCCGCATAGGTGTAAGTGTGCATGCCGTGCGGCCATTCCCCTGACGGAGATGTCCGCCGGACATTGTCTGTCTTGAGATTACTCTGCAGCAGGAGCCTCGGATGCCTCTTCTGCGGCGGGTGCCACGGGAGCATCTTCGCTCACTACCTCGAAGGCCACCTCAGTCTCTACCTCCTTGTGGAATTTCACGGTAGCCACGTATGCGCCTACCATCTTCACAGGCTGCTTGACGTTGATGATCTTGCGGTCTACCTCATGACCGAGCGCTGCGAGAGCCTCGGCAATCTGAGCTGCACCTACAGAGCCGTACACTGTGCCGTTGGCACCTGTCTTGGCTGCGATCACAAGCTTCAGACCCTCGATTGCCTTTGCGGCTGCTTCAGCCTCTGCCTTTGCGGCTGCAATCTTGTGGGCGCGCTGCTTAAGGTCCTCCTTCAGCTGCTTGAGGGCGGCGTCAGAGGCGATGATGCATTTACCCTGGGGAATGAGATAGTTACGGCCATAGCCATCCTTCACTTCCACCACATCATCTTTATATCCCAGTCCGGGAATATTCTCTTTAAGGATAATCTTCATCTTAATGTCGTTTGTTAGAAGTGAATTTTCTTATTTCATCAGGTCTGTCACGTAGGGCAGAAGGGCGAGATGACGCGCACGCTTCACGGCCTGTGCCACACGGCGCTGGAATTTGAGGCTTGTGCCTGTGATACGACGGGGAAGGATCTTGCCCTGCTCGTTGAGGAACTTCTTCAGGAACTCGGGATCCTTATAGTCGATATACTTGATGCCGCTGCGTTTGAAACGGCAATATTTCTTCTTTTTCGTGTCGACTGACAACGGAGTAAGGTAACGGATTTCGCTGTTGGCTGCCATAATCAGTTCTGTGCTGTTGCCTCGGCGGCTGCCTCGGCGGGTTTCTCACTTGCTTTGCTTGCTCTCAGATTGCGACGCTTCTCAGCATACTCGGCTGCGTATTTGTCGAGACGGAAAGTCAGGAAGCGGATCACACGCTCATCACGACGGAAAGCTGTGTCGAGCTTCTTAACGATTGTTGACTCTCCCTCGAACTCTACGAGGCAGTAGAAGCCTGTCGACTTCTTCTGGATCGGATAGGCCAGCTTCTTAAGGCCCCACTCCTCTACATTGACAATCTTGCCACCGTTGGCCTCAAGCACGCCGGTGAACTTGCCAACCGCTTCCTTCATCTGTTCGTCAGACAAAACGGGAGTTAAAATGAAAACGGTTTCGTAACGATTCATACTGTTATTATAATTGTTTGTTGCTATGGTCTGAGCGCAGTGTGCGCAAAAACCTCGGCAAAGTTACAACTTTTTTCCGTAATTTCCAAATCCGGCCGCCCCATATCCTGTAAAAAACCGGAGGGAGCACGCTGAATATATGAATATTCAACGCGTTCCCTCTTGTTTTCAATATCTCGGCTATATGTCTTTACAGCTTTCGGAGCCGTATTATTTCACCAGATAGTCTTCAATCTCTTCAGGACGGAAGTTACCGATGAAGTCTGCGTGTTTCGCCACTTCGGCCTGCCCGTAGTTGACGTATACGTGCAGGCTCTTGCGGAAGCTGCCGTCACGTTGTGCGTCTTCAAGCAGAAGATAGCCCATGATGATGTGGCCGGCCATCTCTACGAGGCGGCGTGCCATGAAGTCCTGGTAGTTGCTGTCTTTTACTCCGAGCACACTCTGCACGGCATCTGCATACTGCTGCGTCATGAACACGAGTGTGTTCTTTACTGCCTCATCTTCGGGAGCCACCTGCTCTGCCTCCATCTCGCGGATCTTGGAGAGATATGTGCCTGTGGTGACGTGGCGGATCGCTGCCACTACCTGAAGCTGCGTAGTGCCCTCGTAGATGCTTGTGATGCGGGCATCACGGTATACGCGCTCACACGCATAGTCTTTCATGAAGCCGGAGCCGCCGTGTATCTGGATGCAGTCGTAGGCATTCTGGTTGGCATATTCGGAAGTCATCCCCTTGGCAAGCGGGGTGAAGGCATCGGCAAGCTTGCTGTAATACTTTGCCTCTTTCTTCTCTTCTACTGTCAGGGGGCGCTCTTTGGCTATGTCATCGTAGATTTTGTACATGTCTACGTAGCGGGCGCAGGCGTAGAGGAGCGTACGGCTTGCGTCAAGTTTGGCCTTCATCACTGAGATCATCTCCGACACTGCGGGGAATTCTATGATTGCTTTGCCAAACTGCTTGCGGTCGCGCGCATATTCCAGAGCCTCGCGGTATGCGATCTCGCTCAGGCCTACGCTCTGGGCGGCGATGCCGAGACGCGCTCCGTTCATCAGGGCCATCACATATTTGATAAGACCCATACGGCGCGAACCTACCAGCTCCGCAGGCGCGTCCTTATAGGTCAGCTCGCAGGTGGGGCTTCCCTTGATACCCATCTTGTTCTCAATACGGCGCACATTGACTCCGCCGTTGCGCTTGTCGTATATGAACATCGACAGGCCGCGACCGTCGTGCGATCCCTCTTCCGAACGTGCCAGCACCAGATGTATGTCGGCATCACCGTTGGTGATGAAGCGCTTCACTCCGTTGAGCACCCAGCTGCCGTCTTCCTTCTGAGTGGCCTTGAGCATTACGCTCTGCAGGTCGGAGCCGGCATCGGGCTCGGTGAGGTCCATCGACATTGTCTCGCCGGCGCATACACGCGGGATGTAACGCGACTTCTGATCCTCATCTGCAAACTCATAGATTGTCTCGGCGCAGTCCTGAAGGCCCCAGAGGTTTTCGAATCCCGCATCTGCACGGCTCACGATGTCGGCCGCCATGATATAGGGAGTGATCGGGAAGTTCAGACCGCCAAGACGACGGGGCATTGCCATGCCCATCAGACCGGCCTTACGCGTGGCGTCAAGATTCTTCTGGGTCCCTTCGGCGTAGATCACTCGTGAGTTCTCCACCTTCGGTCCGTTATGGTCTACATCCTCGGCATTTTCAGCAACGATGTTGCCGCAGATGTCGCCCACAATCTCAAGCACGCGGTCATAGTTGTCGATTGCGTCCTCATAGTTCTGAGGCGCATAATCATATTTGTCGGCCTCTGCGAAATCGCGCTCTTTGAGTGCCACTATCTTCTCCATCATCGGATGAGTCAGATAGAGTTTCAGGGCCGGGTTGTCGGTATAGAAATTAGCCATTTGTCTGTATGCTGCTTACTTGGAGTTCTTTTTGTAATATTTGATCAGTTTCGGCACCACATCCTCCATTTTGCCTGTGATTACGATGTCGGCGATGGTGTTGATCGGAGCCTCCGGATCGCTGTTGATCGAGATGATAAGCGACGAGTCCTGCATTCCGGCGATATGCTGGATCTGTCCGGATATGCCGCATGCGATATAGAGCTTCGGACGCACGGTCACGCCGGTCTGACCGATCTGACGGTCGTGGTCAATCCAGCCGGCATCCACTGCCGCACGGCTTGCGCCAAGTTCGCCACCGAGAGTATCGGCAAGTTTCTGAAGAAGGTCAAAGTTCTCCTTGCTTCCCACTCCATAACCTCCGGCTACGATAATCGGGCTACCTTTGAGATTGACTTTCGACTTCTCCACATGGCGGTCAAGTATCTCCACCACATAGTCGGTCGGATCTGTGTATTTTGAGGGATCGAGATCCACCACTTTGCCGGTGTAGTTGCTGTCGCGCACCTCTTTCTTCATCACTCCCTCGCGCACTGTGGCCATCTGCGGCCGGCAGTCGGGGTTGACGATTGTGGCCACGATATTGCCGCCGAATGCGGGGCGGATCTGATAAAGCAGGTCTTTGTATTCCTTACCGCTCTTGGCATCGGTGTAGTCACCGATTTCGAGAGAGGTGCAGTCGGCCGTGAGGCCGCTGTGCAGCGCCGAGCTCACGCGCGGACCAAGGTCGCGGCCGATCGATGTCGCTCCCATGAAGGCGATACGGGGCTCGATCTCTTTGAAGAGGTTGATCAGGATTGAGGAATGGGGAAGGGAGGTATAGGGGTAGAGACGTGAATCCTCTACTTTGTAGACGGTATCGACTCCATAGGGGAAGATCTCTTTTTCTATATCCTTAAGGTTGTCGCCTACCACTACGGCCTCAAGCTTGATGCCCAGACGGTCGGCCAGCTGGCGCCCTTTGGTGAGAAGTTCGAGACTCACATCGGCTACTTTGCCGTGTTCGTATTCGCAATATACGATAAGATTGTTCTTGTCTGCCATTTCTGTGCGTTGTCAATTTTACACCTTTACGGCATCAGCCGATGGTGTGGTTGGCTATCAGTTCTACAATCAGATCCTCAAGTGCCGCATCAGTATTCTCTACAGTACGGGCCTCTTTGGCGGTGAATACCACATTCTGAATGCTTTTCACTTTAGTCGGCGAGCCGGAGAGTCCGCACTGAGCCAGGTCGGCCTCTACTGTCTCCGTATTCCATTCGCCGATCTGAAGGTACGGGCGTGCCTCCACGAAGGCTTTCTTCGCCTCATCGGCTGCCACCTCGCTCGGCACAGCGGCACGTTTGTATTTCATCACAGCCTTGGCATTGCGCGGACGGCATTCATCGGCCGAACCGTTGACTGTCACCACCAGCGGATAGGGAGCCTCTACGGTCTCTACGCCGGCCTCGATACGGCGCTTTACGGTCACCTTGCCGTTCTCTGCCTTGAGGATTTCCTCGGCATATGTCACCTGCGGCAGACCAAGCTTCTCGGCTATCTGCGGACCCACCTGGGCCGTATCGCCGTCGATTGCCTGACGGCCGCCGATTATAAGGTCATAATTGCCGATCTTCTTTACGGCAGCGCTCAGCGCATAGCTGGTAGCCAGTGTGTCTGACCCGGCGAATGCACGGTCCGAAAGCACTACTCCGTCGTCGGCGCCACGGTAAAGTCCCTCACGGATGATTTCTGCCGCACGGGCCGGACCCATGGTGAGCAATGTCACTTTCGTGCCGGGATACATATCTTTCAATTTCAAGGCCTGCTCCAGCGCATTCAAGTCCTCGGGATTGAAGATTGCGGGGAGGGCGGCGCGGTTGACTGTGCCATCCTCTTTCATCGCATCCTTACCGACGTTGCGTGTATCGGGCACCTGTTTTGCCAATACAATGATATTCAAACTCATGTCGATATGTGTATTTGTTCTGTTGTTTCTTGCTATATACGTCTGATTGCGCCGCCTGCCGCATATCTGCCATTCGGCCGGCTTCGGTTTTCATGGCAGTCCATACGAATGAGTTGTGCGCAATTCGTTGCAAAATTAATAAAAAAATGTCATCTTTTACTCGTTGCGACCGAAAAGAAACAGGGCTCCCCTCTAAGGAAGCCCTGTTTTCATCATGCAATCCAATCTTTTTTACTCTATCTTAAGTCACTCTATGTCTTTCGGAAGTCATATGCCATCTCCGCGCTCAGCCGAGGGCCGAGGCATGCCATGGCGCCCCATGCGGCGTGTGGGCTACATCGGCCGGATTATAGCGCTCCCCTCTCACATGCATTATTTTTTCCAGCTGCGGTAAAATGCGGAGAGCAGCGAGGTCAGGGCATCGCGCTGATGCTCTACATCCGTCTCGAGACTCGCTATCTCACCCGATGCGCTGCGGCTGGTCTGCCGGGCATAATCACGCCGCAGTTCCGCCAGATGACTCAGATCTGATTTGTACTGACGCTCGGCCTTTATGTACTCTTCGATCAGCTTCTTTTGTTCCGGGGTCTTCACGTCATCGGCTGAATATATGTAGCCGCCGCCGGGCAACGGGATCACGCAGTCATGCCGCCGTGGTTTCTGACCGGGCTCGATCTTGCGTATTTCTGCGGCAAGTGCAGCGTAGCGCCGCGCGGCTTCCGCCGGGCTCTCCCGCTTCTCGCCGACACTATCCTCATCATCTGCATCCATATCCCCGGTCTCTCCCTCATCATCATCACCGGCTTCATCCATCGGAGGCGTCCAGGTGAGCTGTATGTCGTCAAGGCGCGCCCTCAGACGCTTTTCCTCATCATCTGCCCGCAGCAACCTCCACTCTTCCGGCAATACGTATACATATAGTGTTATCTTGCCGTCGGGCAGGTAATGCCGGTCGGTGGCCCACCACCCCACTCCGTTCTCTTCATCTATGGCCATGATGTATTCATCGGCCGATGAGTTGAACGGTATCCCGGCATTGACGGGCTGCAGGTAGTCGCCGGTCTGCGGATCGCGTGTGGCCATGAAGATGTCGTAGCCTCCGACGCTGTTTTCTCCGTTGGCGGCATAATACAAGGTCGTGCCGTCAGCCGAAAGAAACGGATTTATCACATCTCCTTCCTGTCCCAGGAAGTCAGGTGCATATTGCGGGGTCGAAAGGCTGCCGTCTGTCAGTCTTGTGGCTTCTGCAAGCTGCAACATTCCGGTGGAGTCGTTGAGTTCGGTCCACATCATCAGATCGCCGGATTCGCTTATATAGGCAGTTCCACCCTTCTCCTTATTCCCCGTAGCGTCCGGAATCTCAGAGGATGCCACTACCCTGCCTGCCGAAAGCGGAAGCCGCAGATATCTGAAGAATTCCTCTCGCGGCACCTGCACGGCATCTATCACCACTACTTCCTGCATCCGCTCGAACTGGCGTTTCCCTTCGGCTGCATCGGCCTGATCATAGGCCAGGTCGGGATCGAGCTGGCGTTTGGCCTTGCGCTGCATTTCGGCATATCGTCCGAAGAGTGTCTGGGCCTCGTCAAACCGATAATCAAGCATGGCAAGCCGACCTAAGTAAAGACTGGCGTCGGCCACCCCTCTTTCTTTTGCTTCCTGGAAGGCAAGTGCCGACTCTTTACGCTGCCCGGAATGGTACTGGGCTTCCCCGAGCACCTGATAGAGCGCACCGGCAGTCTTGTCGCCTCCCGATGCCGCCAGTGCCTCTTCGGCCATCTGTATGGCCGAAGCGTAATCCCCATCCTCTATAAGCAGGCGTATGGAATCGGTCGTGTCGCATCGCCCTTCAAAACATATCAGAGCAACCGCCGCGAGGGCGATTGCTCTGATATCCAAGTTATTTCTGTAGTTCATATCTTTTCTGTTTGTATTCTGTCAATCCCCGTCGTCCTGAACTTCCTTAGGCAAGGTAAGCCGCAATAGCAGATAACCCAGGATTCCTGCGATTATCGAACCGAGCAGGATGCCGAGTTTCGAGTCGTTGAGCAGTTTCGATCCTTCGGGGAAACTCAGTGTGGCGATGAAGATCGACACTGTGAATCCGATACCGCCAAGCATTGATACTGCCGCCATGCGCGCCCAGTTGCCACCCTCGGGCATCGGCACCACTTTGGTCTTGATAAAGAACCATGAGAAGGAGAATATGCCGAGGAATTTGCCGAGCACGAGGCCGCATATGATGGCCAGACTCACTCCGGCATAGGCATCGGAGAGGGTCATGCCGTTGAACCATATGCCGGCGTTGGCAAAGGCGAAGAGCGGAAGGATGAAGTAGTTGACGAGCGGATGCAGCGAGTCTTCGAGATCCTGAAGCGGTGAGATCACTTTGTCGGAAGCGGATTCGATACGTTTGAGCCAGTCCATCTGGGTATGGCTGAGTATGGAGCGGGTCTCAAGCACTTCGTCGTCTTCTTTGGCGAAGTGGGAGATGTTCTCGCGGATGGTGCGGATGAATCCTGCCGGGGCGTTGACGGGCACCGCCGGTATGCAGAATGCCACGAGCACTCCAGCTATCGTCGGGTGTATGCCGGCATTAAGGAAGAGGAACCATACGGCGGCGCCAAACACGATGTAGAACATCTTCGACTGTATCTTCATCCACGCGCCTCCCAATGCGAGGAAGGCCAGTATGACGGCTGCGGCGATGAGCATGCCGAAGCTGATCTCGGATGTATAGAAGATGGCGATTACGAGGATACCTCCTATGTCGTCGACCACGGCCAGTGTCGTAAGGAATATCTTAAGTCCGATCGGCACCCGCTTGCCGAGCATCGACAGCACTCCGAGCGAGAAGGCTATGTCGGTGGCCATCGGTATCGCCATGCCTCCCTGGTAGTCAGTGCCCTGGGCAAGAAGGAAATATATCACTACGGGCACTATCATGCCGCCGCACGCGCCGATAATCGGCAGAAGCGCCTTGCGGAACGAACTGAGTTCCCCCACAAGCACCTCGCGCTTTATCTCCAGTCCGACGCTGAAGAAGAATATGGCCATCAGGGCATCATTGATAAAGGAAGCCAGCGACATGGGGTGTCCCATGTGCGAGAAGAGGTTGAAGTCGCCTATCTGAAGCCGCACTTCGTTGGTCCATAGCCACGTATAGAGATCATGCGTGGCCGGAAGGTTGACTGCAATCAGTGCCAGTACGGTGGCAATCATCAGCATGTTGCCGCCGCTGGCAAGATTCTTCAGCGTCTTGCGCGCTGTGTACATCACTTCTGACATAGTTCAGTAGAATGGATTTGTGAGTTTGTTGTGTTTTATGGTATTTTGCCACCGGGACAAGGTATAACATTACGTCTGCCGGTCCCGGCGGCGGATTGCCGGTTCAGTCGAGTTTGAGCACGGCGAGGAAGGCTTTCTGAGGCACTTCCACGCTGCCGATCTGCTTCATGCGCTTTTTGCCCTGTTTCTGCTTTTCGAGCAGTTTGCGCTTTCGCGATATGTCGCCGCCGTAGCATTTTGCCGTCACGTCTTTGCGCACGGCTTTGATTGTCTCGCGGGCTATGATTTTGGCTCCGATGGCGGCCTGGATGGCGATGTCGAATTGCTGGCGGGGTATGAGCTCTTTGAGTTTCTCACACATGCGGCGGCCGAACCTTACGGCGTTGTCGGCATGTGTGAGGGTGGAGAGTGCGTCTACGCTTTCGCCGTTGAGCAGTATGTCGAGTTTCACGAGTTTTGACTCGCGGAAGCCGTTTAGGTGATAGTCAAACGAGGCGTACCCCTTGGATATGGATTTGAGTTTGTCGTAGAAGTCGATCACTATCTCGCCGAGCGGGAGGTCGAAGGTGAGTTCCATACGGTTGCCGGAGATGTATTCCTGCTTCACGAGTTCGCCGCGTTTACCGAGGCAGAGGGTCATGATCGGCCCTATGTAGTCGGCCTGGGTGATGATGGTGGAGCGTATGTAGGGCTCTTCGATATGGTCGATGAGGGTGATCTCAGGGAGTCCGGAGGGGTTGTGCACCTCGATGGGGGCGTTCCCTTTTTTGTCGAATACGAGGTAGCTTACGTTGGGCACGGTGGTGATTACCTCCATGCCGAACTCGCGGCTGAGCCGCTCCTGCACTATCTCCATGTGCAGCAGTCCCAGGAAGCCGCAGCGGAATCCGAATCCGAGGGCGGCCGATGATTCGGGCTGGAAGGTGAGGGAGGCGTCGTTGAGCTGGAGTTTCTCGAGCGAGGCGCGCAGGTTCTCGAAGTCTTCGGCATCTATGGGGTAGACTCCGGCGAATACCATGGGTTTCACTTCTTCGAATCCGGATATGGCTTTATCGCAGGGGCGGCCCACGTGGGTGATCGTGTCGCCCACTTTTACCTCTTTCGATGTCTTGATGCCGGAGATGATGTAGCCTACGTTGCCGGCAGATATCTCCTGGCGGGGCATCATGTCGAGTTTGAGCACTCCCACTTCGTCGGCGTGGTATTCTTTGCCTGTGGCCACGAATTTTACGAAGTCGTCTTTTTTCATCGTGCCGTTAAGCACCTTGAAGTAGGCTATGATGCCGCGGAAGGGGTTGAATACGGAGTCGAATATGAGGGCCTGCAGGGGTGCCTCCGGGTCACCTTCGGGCACAGGCACACGCTCCACTATGGCACGCAGTATCTCGTCAACTCCCATACCGGTCTTGCCTGAGGCGCGGATTATCTCGGAGCGGTCGCAGCCAAGGAGGTCCACTATCTGGTCTTCGACTTCGTCGGGGTTGGCCGATTCGAGGTCGCATTTGTTGATTACGGGAATGATCTCGAGGTTGTTGTCGATGGCCATGTAGAGGTTGGATATGGTCTGGGCCTGTATTCCCTGGGTGGCATCCACTATCAGGAGCGCCCCTTCGCACGCGGCTATCGAGCGCGATACTTCGTAGGAGAAGTCTACGTGTCCCGGGGTGTCGATGAGGTTGAGCACGTAGTCCTCCCCATCCTGACGGTAGTTCATCTGTATGGCGTGTGATTTGATCGTTATGCCACGCTCGCGCTCAAGGTCCATGTCGTCGAGCACCTGTGCCTCCATGTCTTTGGCAGCCACAGTGTCGGTATATTCAAGCAGCCGGTCGGCCAGGGTGGATTTGCCATGGTCGATATGGGCGATGATGCAGAAGTTTCTTATATTCTTCATTCTTGGATTATAGCATGTTTTGCAGCAGGTCGGTTGCATACGGACGCGCTGACCCATTCAAACTACAAAAATAATAAAAATCGCTGATATACCCGCTTTTCATGCCATTAAAAGTTGCTTTCCAAGGCTCTTGTCCCTTCTTTTTCCTTTTCCACTCTTACCCCTCTCCCCCGCATACATATACCAAAGCGGAGGCGTATCTTCGCTGATACGCCTCCGCCCATATGAAGTTTTTTCTTTTCGAATCTTTGCGGATTGCGGTATGAATCTTATTTCACTACCACTTTCACAGCCTTGCCGCCGGCTACTTTCACGTATACGCCTGCAGCGGGATTCTCTACGCGTGCACCCTGGAGGTTGTAGTATACTGCCTCACCCTCGGCTGTCTCGATACCGGCTACGCCGTCAGCTGAATTCTCAAGCACTTCGAGTTCCAGAGTCTCGGGATTGTATTTGAAGATGTAATCACCATCTTCTGTGAGTGTGAAGTTTGTGCCGTTTACCTTGCAGATCACCTTTGAGCCGGCCTTTACTTCTGTCTCGCCGGCAGCAGCATACCAATCGAGCTGCTTTCCGAACTGATTCATCTCCTTGATACCGAACGAACCGGCCACACAGTCTGTAGCGGAGAGTGTCCACACTCCGTTGCTTTCTGTCATTGCCTCAGAGCTCCACAACGGATCACCGAAGATGTCGCCGTGGATGGCATAGCTGATGATATCTTCCACTTCTTCACCTTCTTTACCTGTCACTGTGAGTGTCATGGCCTCGGGATCGAATGTGAAGGTGTAGGTACCGTTGTTGATTGCGAAGTTATTTACGCCAACCGAACCCACGCCCATAGCGTCGCCGAGCACTACCTGCGGGTCGCCGGTTGCGGCAAACCAGCCGCCCTCTACCTGTTTGCCTTCTTCATCAAGCTCTCTGATACCGAAGTTGCCTTTGAGCACCTCTGCATTCTCAAGCACCCATTTGCCATCGGTATAAGTCATTGCCTTGGTGTCCCATGAGCCGGTGAAGATATCACCGTAAAGGTCATAGACAGTCACGCCGGGCACCGGATCCGGATCCTCTTCTTCGCCGCCACCCTGACCGGCCTCGACTACTGTCAGTGTCAGAGCTTCGGGATTGAATGTGAAGTCATATGTGCCGGCGGCAAGAGCGAAGTTGACGCCTTCTACTTTGCATGTCATCGCTGTGCCCACAGTCACGTCAGCATCACCTGCAGATGAAATCCAGTCGATCTGGCTGCCTGAACTCTTGTCATCCCTGCGGATACCGAAGTTGCAATCAGCGACTTCAACATTTGTGGCAGTCCATACGCCTTTGTTCTCAGCCAGAGCCAAACCGGTCCAGGCTGTGCCGCCATCAAAGTTACCCCAAAGCTGATAGGTATATTCAGCAGCTACAGCCGAACCTGTGATCAGGAGAGTCTGAGCCGACGGATCGAATACAAGGCGAGGATTAGTGATATTCTCACCACCTGCAATCATGATGTTCTGGGAATTTCCACCCACCGAGAGAGTGAATGTCTCACCGGGAGTGAGGACATCAGAAGCACCTGTCGAACCGAAATTCGCAGCGTCATTTGTCCATGTGCCGTCGTTGATCTTGAAGCCGGATGTGAGTGTACCGTTGTACTTCAACTCATATGTACCGTCCTCAGTAGCCTCGAATTTGGCGCTGGCATCTGCCTCAGCCCAGTTGTTGAAACCGCCGATCAGATAGTAGTCGGCAGCGTTCGCAGTCAGTGCCATCATCGACATGGCAAGCATGCAAGAGTAAATCTTTTTCATTACTGTGGTAGTAAATTTTAAGTTGTTATTATTTAGTTAGTTGTTGTCGTGGTTAGATGGGTTCTTATTGCAGCGGGTCTATTTGACCTCATTAACAAGTTTCCCTGGTATCTGTATTATGATATCGCCTATGCGAGCCGGCAGTTGGAGCGGGGTTACACTCGGCTGCCTCTCTTCTCACGCAAAATTATAAATTTATTACAACCCACGCAATTTATTTAAGTATTTTAACACTATTTAACAACAAAAATCCCTCTTTTCCTCTCTTCCCTTTGCTCATTTATTGTTGTAATGTGTCATGGCGAAGCTGAGTCCGCTCAGTGCGTAGGCTTTGATGGCGTCTGCTGCCACATCCTCTCGCTCCGACAGGTGCGCTGCCTCATCGGCGGGGAAACGCCCGAGCACATAGTCGATCTGTCCGCCGCGGGGGAAGTCGCTCCCTATGCCGAAGCGCAGTCGGGCATACCCCTGGGTGCCAAGTTCGGAGGCTATGTTTTTGAGTCCGTTGTGACCGGCATCCGATCCGCCGCTGCGCATACGTATGGCTCCGAAGGGGAGTGCGAGGTCGTCGACTATGACGAGGAGGTTTTCGAGCGGGAGTTTCTCTTTGTTCATCCAGTACCGCACGGCCACTCCGCTGAGGTTCATGTAGGTGGAGGGCTTGAGCACCATCAGTTCGCAGTTTTTTACCTTTATTTTGGCCATGTCGCCGTATCGGCATGAGGCAAACTGTCCGCCGCAGCTCTCTACGAGCCGATCGGCCACCATGAATCCTATGTTGTGTCGGGTTCCGGCATATTCGGCTCCGATGTTGCCGAGCCCTACTATAAGGTATTTTTTCATTGTTTCTTCTTTGTTTTCATCAGTCGGCACTCTGCGGCGCCCTCTGATCCAGTCTAAAAGTCGCATCTTTGTATCCCCGCTTTTGAGCGGCGGAGTCTGTGAAGCTGCCGGGTGGCACTATCCTTTCCTCTACCACTCTATATAATATGTCACAAAAAAAGTTGAGGCATCCGGCTTCTATGTCCGGATGCCCCATTATCAGTTGGCCTGATTGCGGTGTTATTACTGGTTGGCCTTTGCTGCGGCACCACGGGCGGCACGTGTCAGCTGTACGGCGCATACCACTGCGTTCTTGGCGTTCATCAGCTCGAGGCCCTCGAAGTGGAGGTCGCCTACGGCCATTGATTTGCCAAGACCAAGGTTGTCTACGTTCACTACCAGACGCTCCGGTATCTCTGTGTATACGGCTTTCACTTTGAGCTTGCGCATCGAAAGTGTCAGCTTACCACCGGCCTTCACACCCTCGGCGTGGCCCTCGATCTGCACGGGCACTTCCATTACGATGGGCTTCTCGGGGAGCACCTCAAGGAAGTCGATGTGAAGCACGTCGTCTTTTACCGGCTGGAACTGAAGCTCCTTGAGCACGGCTTTGCGGACCTCGCCGTTTACCTCGAGGTTGATCTCGAAGATATCGGGAGAGTAGATGAGCTTGCGCACATCCTCGGCTGCTACTACGATATCGGTAGTGATAAGGCCGCGCTTTGCGTCAATTGCCACTACTTTCTCACCCTCTTTGAGTTCACCGGCGTAGGGAAGCTCTACGAGCTTGCCACCGTTGAGCACTGCGGGGATTTTACCCTCTTTGCGAAGGGCCTTTACTGATTTCTTGCCCACCTCTGTACGGGGAGCAGCCTTAAGATCAAAAGTTTTCATTTCTGTTTGTTATTGTTTGTGTTACTCAAATTCCCTGCGCCGCCGCAGCCGCATCGGCTTGCATTGACTTGCAGGCCGCATCTTGGGCTTCGTCTGCGAAGGGATTCCCATCACACGGGGCGGAAAGTCCATTTCCGCACCGCAAAATTACTGATTTTCGCCCATACATCCAAATTTTCAGTTCGTTTCCACGGTCCGGACGCCGATTTGATATGTTTTTTCATCCCATTTAGGGCCGCTCTACTTAAAAATGCGCCCCTTTCGTTTTTTTTTATTATTTTTGCAGTCTGTATACCCACCCTCCCATCTCCTCCACTATCCATCCAATTGCTTATGATACCCTTTCTGAAATCCGTGGCCCGCGCATACGCAGAGCGCTACGCCAATACCGGAATCCTTCCCGACACATGTTTCGTATTCCCCAACAAGCGTGCCGGAACTTTCTTCCTTAAGTATCTGCAGGAGGAATGCGCCGACGGTCTGAGGTTCGCCCCTACCGTCACGACCATATCCGACCTGACTGCCGACCTCTCCGGCCGCGTAGTGAATACGCGGCTCGACACTCTTTTCCTGCTACATAAGTGCTATTGCGAGATTGTCAGCCCTCATCTCACCGAGGAGGGGCGTGAGGAATACCTGAGTTTCGACGCATTCCGCCGATGGGGAGAGACGGTGCTCAGCGATTTCAATGAGGTGGATATCCATCTCGCTCCGGCCGATGCGCTGTTTAAGAATCTTTTTGATTTCCGCTCGATCGCATCTACATTCCTGACACCCGACCAACGGGCCCTCGTCGAGGAGTATTTCGGATACAGAGTAAGCAAGCAGTATGACGACGACCGCTTCTGGCTTGAATTCGGCGAACGTTATGCCGAATTCGACGGCGCGCCGGATGCCTCCTCTTCCTCCGATACTCCACGATCCAGATTCATACATTTATGGAAAGTGCTGTCTCCTTTATATGACAGGTTTCATAAGGCGCTCGCAATGCGTGGCCTCACCACTTCCGGAGGAGCCTACCGCCTGGCCACCGACAATCTTGAGGCCGCACTCGAAGCCGGCCCCGATGAGGTGGCTCGACTTCTGCCTTACCGCAAAATGGTGATGATCGGATTCAACGCCCTCTCTCTGTCGGAACGCAAACTGTTCCGGCAGCTTCAATCCGTCGGCGGGTCTGCTCCACTTGGCGACGACTCTTTTGCCGATTTCATCTGGGATGCCACCGGCCCGATCCTTTCCGACCGTCGCAACTCCGCAGGTCGCTTCATAGCCATCAACCGCCGCGACTTCCCATCTCCCGAATGGATGACTCCGTATCTCGAACTGTCGGCCACCGCATCGCTCCCTCCCGAAATCAGGACTGTATCCTCTCCATCCAAGGTGATGCAGGTCAAGATAGCTGCCGACATCATAGGCGCCCTTAAGGAGGAAATCGGCGATGAGCCATTTGATGATGCACGCGTGGCGATGGTGCTCCCCGACGAGTCGCTCCTCCTTCCGCTCCTCTATTCGCTCCCCGACTCTCTGGGCGACGCCAACCTCACGATGGGCTATCCGCTTAAACTTACATCCGTCACTTCTTTCCTCACTCTGCTGCGCCGAATGCAGCTGCTGCGCCGCGACTCATCCACCTACAACGGATATGCCTTTGAGGAAGTGCGCAATCTGCTCGGCCACCCATATGCCCACGCCATAATCGGCACCCGACGCATCATGGACTTTATCACTTTCTTCGAGCACAGGCACATTTCGGTGGTAAAGGATTCCGACCTGCCGCGACTCGGCCGCCGGGCCACACGCCTGCTCTCACCCCTGGGAGCCGATGCCTCTCCTGCTCAGGTAATACGATACCTTGACGATGCGCTGGCCATGATTGAAGATGCGCTGATGCGCCGCAATTCCGACAATCCGCTCCCGCTCAACGGAAAAATGGAAATCGCCAATGTCACGGCATGGCGCGACGCGCTCGCCCGTCTTGACGATACTATCGAGGAATACGGCGTGCGCCTCAGCATGGCCGGAACTTTGGCCGAAGCCTATCGCCTGCTGCAAGGCGAGATCGTGGCCTTCGAAGGCGAACCACTCAAGGGGCTTCAGGTCATGGGCATGCTTGAGACCCGCGCGCTCGACTTCGATCACCTCGTAGTCGTGGCCGTCAACGACCGCACAATCCCTCGTCGCTCCCGACAACGCTCTTTCCTCCCCAACGTGCTGCGCCGGGGCTACGGACTCCCTCCGGTCAACTATGCCGAGAGTCTATTCGCATATTATTTCTACCGAATGATGAGCCGGGCCCGCAAGGTGACGCTCATTTACGACAGCCGCCCGTCGGGAATGACAGGCGGCCCATCGCGCTATCTGCTGCAGCTCGACCACATCTATGCCCGCGACCGGATCAGGCACATCGAGTATAAATTCGCCCTTAAGTCAAGAGACCGCCTCCCTTACGTAGTGGCCAAGTCGGAAGAAACACTCGACTCTCTGAACGCCTTCCTTAA
Source organism: uncultured Porphyromonadaceae bacterium (assembly GCA_947176605.1). Classification (GTDB taxonomy): domain Bacteria; phylum Bacteroidota; class Bacteroidia; order Bacteroidales; family Muribaculaceae; genus Lepagella. The sequence continues at coordinate 19,912 of CAMWRH010000010.1, read as the reverse complement.
GGAGGCGCCGGAAGGTGAGCGCCGGCGCAATTTCTCGGCCTCTACGCTCAAGCGCTACATACAGTGTCCGCTGAAATTCTACTTCCAGACCGTCAAAGGGCTGCGCGATGATCCCGAACCATCCGACACCCTTGACCCCATCACATACGGGAATCTGATCCACCACGCCCTCGAGATCCTCATGATTCCCGACAGGACGATGCGTGGCCGGTGGCTCGACACTCCGATTGCCATCACTGCCGAGAAAATCGACAGTATCATCGCCGACCGCGACCGCATACAGGCAATCGTACACCGCATCATAAACGAGGAGTACTATCATCTTCCACCCGAAGAAATACACCGCCCGCTGCTCCCCGACACCGAAATAATAGCCTCCGTGGCGGTGCGACACATAATCAATGTGCTACGCTACGACCGGAGCTTCACACCGTTCGACCTCTACGGATGCGAAGTCAAAGGCACTCTCTCTTACCCTCTCCCCGACGGCCGGAGGCTCAACATGACCTATGCCATCGACCGCATAGACAACGCTCAATGCGCCGAGCCTGATGAAATCCGCATCATCGACTACAAGACCGGTTCATCCCACATCTCGGCGGCTTCGCTTGAAGAGGTGTTCAGCGGCGACGCCCTGGCCGACCATTTCTTCCAGCTGCAACTATATGCCGACCTGCTCAACCGCAACCGCCTCGACGCCGGGCTGCCGCCGCTTCGCGTAAAGCCGGTGATATATCCGGTCGCTTCGATTCACAAGAAGGTGGATTCCACACAAAAGAAAAAAATCTGCCCCAACATAGGGCGGCAATGGATCGACTGGCACGACCAGCCATACGCATCATCCGATCCTGAGACTCCCCTTAATGAGGCCTTTTCGCTGCGGCTCGATGATATGCTGACGGAGATCTTCAACCCGGATGTACCCTTCCGCGCCACCTGCGACACCGACCGCTGCCAATTCTGCGCATTCCATTCAGTATGCCGGAATTGAACCAACACACCCTCCCGCGAGTTGTAACTAAAAACAAAAATTAAATCTCTCCATTAAAATTTGTACTGCAATTTATTCCGCATGATTGGAATTTATAGTAATTTTGCATTTCGGATTTCTCTCACATGAGTCTTGTCCGACCGCGCATATCGCGGCCTATCCGCAAAAGATATTCCGCGACACGCGCAAGTTATGCCACCCATGCAAACATCCTCAATCAGCTCCATATATGAAAAAGGAAACCATAGTGATTATCGGCGGCGGCTTCGCCGGTATCAATCTTGCCAAGAAACTTGACCGTACTCGTTTCGACATCAAGGTAATCGACCGCAACAATTTCCATTCATTTCCGCCTCTCTTCTACCAGATCGCATCATCAGCGCTGGCACAGAGCAACATCTCGTTCCCGTTCCGACGCGAGTTCAAGCGCGATAAGAACGTCACATACCATATGGGTCATGTCAAAGCCATCGATGTGCAGGCCAAGACCGTGACCACCTCATACGAGACCCTGTCATACGACCGTCTCGTAATCGCTGCCGGTACCACCAACAATTTCTTCGGCATGGACAACCTTTATAAGGAAGTCTACTGCATAAAAACTATCGGCGAGGCCGACCATACCCGCGACGAAATCCTCGACCGCCTCGAACGCGGATGCATGGAGCCCGACCCGAAACGCCGCAAGGAGCTTCTGAGTTTCCTCGTTGTCGGGGGAGGTCCGGCCGGAGTGGAAATCGCCGGCGCACTCGGCGAAATGAAACGCGACGTGCTCCCGCGGGAATATCCCGAGCTCAACCCCGATGATGTCACCATTACCCTCGTCGAAGGAGCTTCGAAAGTGCTCGGCACTATGTCGGAAAAGGCTTCCCAAAAAGCCCTCGCCTACCTGAAGGACCTTATGGTCGACGTGCGCCTCAACACCACTATGAACGGCTACAACAATAAAATCGTAAGCTTCGCCGACGGACATGAGGAATACTGGGAGACCCTCATCTGGACTGCCGGAGTGCGTGGCGAGACAATGCCCGGGCTCCCCGCCGACTGCGTGGCCCGCAACGGCCGCATCTATACCGATGAATACAACCGCGTCAAAGGTCTCGAAGAGTCTGTATATGCGATCGGCGACATTGCCCTCGTCGAATCTCCGGAATACCCAAGAGGATACCCCATGGTGGCACAACCCGCAATTCAGCAGGCCCGCAATCTGGCAAAAAACCTCAATAAAGGGGAATTCCTCTCCAAATTCAAATACTCCGACCGTGGATCCATGGCTACAATCGGACGAAACCGCGCAGTAGCCGACCTGCCGGGATTCTCTTTCGCCGGCCGCGTGGCATGGTGGATATGGATGCTGATTCACCTCGTCAGCATTCTCGGAATGCGCAATAAGCTCAACGTACTCCTCAACTGGATATGGAACTATTGCACTTACTCCACGTCCCTACGTCTGCTGCTCCGCCCGACCAAATACCCGATCCGACGCCACTGGGGCGACTGAGAGAGACCCTGGTCACGATCTTCACCGCCCACACATGCGCGATCTGATGATATATTCGGGAGCGCCGGTTGTTATAATAGTACCCTTTTATTATTGAGCAATATGAAGAAGTCATCTTATGCCGCCCTAATCCAGGGTGCCCTCATGACGGGCATCCTGGCTTCATGCAGCAACCTCAACATACCTCTCCTCAACAGGCAACAGACCGACACCCGCCAGAATACTCCCGCCGAATTGCCCACCGACCGCGAGCACATACGGCACTCGGCCCACAACGATTACAATTTCTCGATCACGGATCTTGAAAAAGGACTCGTCACGGGCGACTGGACCATCGAATCCGTAAACGGCGAACCCGTAGTGGCCGAAACACCGGCATTCATCAAGTTCGTCCCCGCTGAAAAACGCATCTATGGCAACAATGGCTGCAACACCATTAATGCCACTTATTCGTTTGACACGGCATCTCGCGCAATGAAATTCTCCGAATTGGCCGCAACTATGAGGATGTGCTCCACTCCGGGCATTACCGACCTCGATATCAACGCTGCTCTCGCAAACACCACATCCTACTCCTGGGACCATTCCGACGATGAGTATTTCCTCTATCTCCGGGACGCCAACGGAGTGGAACTCCTCAAGCTCCTGCACCAGAACTTCGACTTCCTCAACGGAGCCTGGGTGGTGACTGCAATCGAAGATGAACCCGTCGACAACCCCGACATGCAGCTCGTCATCGACGTCGACAGCGGAAAGATACACGGCAACACCGGATGCAACATTCTCAACGGCACAATGGATGTGGATATGGAGACGGCAAATACCCTCTCATTTCAGGATATCGTCACCACCAGGATGGCCTGTCCCGACCCCTCGCTGCAGACACGCCTGATCGTGGCACTCGAAGACGCCGCCCATGCAAAGCCGATCGATGCCGATCACGTAATGCTGCTCAACCTGCTCCGCAAGCCCGTGCTCTCTCTCCGACGCCTGCAGTAACATCAACATCACGACACCCACATCCTTATGAATGAAGTAAGAGTCGACAAATGGCTATGGGCCATGAGAGTCTTCAAAACCCGGTCAATCGCCACCGATGCCGTCAAAAAAGGACGCGTATCAATGGCCGGAAATACCGTCAAACCCTCTCGGGCCGTCAAGGTCGGCGACATAATTGAGGTAAAAAAGCCTCCGATTACATACACTTTCCGCGTTAAGGCTCTGACTCAGAACAGGCTCGGAGCCCGACTCGTGCCCGATTATCTCGAAAACCTTACTCCGCAAAGTCAGTACGACCTGTTGGAAATGACTAAAATCTCCGGTTTCGTCGACAGGCGGAAAGGTCTCGGACGCCCCACTAAACGGGAAGGACGCGACATGGCCGCATTCCGCGACTCCACGTATGCAGATGACTTCTTCCTCGACTGGGACGATGATGATACAGACGACGGACTCGATTAAGCCTCCTCCCCGTTCGCTGCAATCATAATGGTAATTAAATTTCGCAATTACTGATTTTTTTAGTAATTTTGCATCGCAAACTTCAACTACACCCACTACCCATATATCAAGAGCAGTATGCGCTTTGCTGACACTATAGGCAACCCTGAAGCCATAACGGCTTTACGACAGATGGTGGATTCCCGGAAAATCCCCCATGCCATGCTTATATCCGGCCCCGCCGGCATCGGCAAAATGCAACTCGCCAGAGCTTTCACCGCATATCTCAACTGCAGCAACCGCATCAACGGCGACTCTTGCGGAATATGCCCGGCCTGCCGACGTATTGAAGCTTGCAACGACCCGGATATACACTACATATATCCGATCCACAAAAAGGCGAAAACCCACACCCTCAGCACCCACTATGCCGAGGAATGGAAAAAGATGCTGCATGACTCCCCTTACATGAGTCTGCCCCATTGGAATGCCCTTCTCGATGCCGGCAACTCCCGCCCGATGATTTATGTCGACGAAGCGGATGCCATCGCCGCTGCTGCCGCAATGTCGACACTGACCGACGACTACAAGGTATTCATCATCTGGCTCCCGGAGCGTATGAACGCCGAGGCGGCCAACAAGCTGCTCAAGGTGCTCGAAGAGCCTTATGAAGATACTATCTTCGTAGCCGTAAGCAATCAGCCCGACCTCATCCTCCCGACTATTCTCTCCCGTATGCGCCGCATAGAGATGCGCCCCCCCGACATCAATACTGTCGAAAAGGCCCTCATCGCTCGCGGCGTAAGCATCGACTCCGCCCGACAGGCCGCCATGACCGCCCAGGGATCCCTGCTCAAAGCTTTCGAAGCTCTCGGCAACGGGGGCGAAACTGCGGAATTCAACTCTTCATTCCAAGACACTATGAGAGCCGCCTACGCCCGAAACGCAGTGGCAGGAAAAAAATTCTCTGAAACGGCAGCTGCCCTCGGCCGCGAAAAAATCATCCGGATGCTGGAATACTTCGCAAGAATGGTCAGGGAAAACTTCATCGCCAACATGAGAATCGGAATCCTCAACTCCATGGACAGTTCTCAACAACAGTTTGCAGCTCGATTCGCGCCTTTCATAAATGCCGCAAATGTGGAAATGCTACTGGAAGAGACCGACCGCGCCTCCGCCGACATCGCAAGAAACGCCAACGCCAGACTCGTGCTCTTCGACTACTTCCTGAAGCTCATGATCGCCCTGCATCGCGGCAACCCGCGGAGGTAATACCCATCCTCCATGACCACTCCCCCTCTCCTCACGACCTTGCCTGCGCATACCTCATATTTCATGAGCCTGCAGCCCCCACCACCTCCCTCCCGTAAACTATCAACTACCGAAATTTAAAACTACAACATCCATATACTGTGATGAAACCCACTCTTTTCATTCTCGCCGCCGGCATGGGAAGCCGATATGGCGGACTCAAGCAACTCGACGGGCTCGGCCCCGCAGGTGAAACCATCATGGACTATAGCGTCTACGATGCCCTGCGCGCCGGATTCGGTAAAATCGTTTTTGTAATACGCCATGACTTCGAAGAGGATTTCCGAAATAAGGTCATCTCCAAGTATCACGGCCATATCGATGTAGATGTCGTATTCCAGGACATCAACTCCCTCCCGGATGGATTCCAACCTAATCCCCAGCGCACCAAACCGTGGGGCACCAACCATGCCGTCATGATGGGCAAGGACGCAATCCACGAACCGTTCGGAGTAATCAATGCCGACGACTACTACGGCCCCGAAACCTTCCGGGTGCTCGCCGACTTCCTCCGCAGCGTAGAAGGCAAAAAGGGTGAATACTGCATGGTCGGATTCCGTATCGAAAACACCATCAGCGAGAACGGAGGCGTAAGCCGCGGTCTCTGCCAGGTATCTCCCGAGGGATTCCTCACTTCTGTAAACGAATGCCACAACATCCGCCGCGATGATGCCGGCAATCTTATCCAGACTCTCGCCGACGGCTCTGACGCTCCTTTCCCGCAGGACGCTTATGTGTCGATGAATGTATGGGGTTTCACACCTGACTATTTCGACTACTCCGAAAAGGCTTTCGTTAGATTCCTGCAGCAGCACGGCGATGAACTGAAATCGGAATTCTACATCCCCTCTGTGGTCAATGAAATGATCCACAACGGAAGCTGCACGCTCGCCGTTAAGCAGACTCCGTCAAAATGGTTCGGCGTAACGTTCGCAGCCGACCGCCCTGCCACTGTACGGCAGTTCAGCTCGCTTGTGCAGCAGGGTGTTTACCCCTCTCCTCTTTTCCCTTAATCCATTAATATTATGGCCAATACGAAAATACTTGTCACCGGTGGCACCGGTTACATCGGATCGCACACTGTCGTGGAACTACAGCAGGCCGGCTACGACGTGGTGATTGTCGACAATCTGAGCAACTCTAATATCGGAGTGCTCGACGGAATCGAACGCATCTCCGGCATACGCCCGGAGTTCGTGCAAGGCGACATCACTGACATCCGCACTTTGCATGATCTGTTCTCAAATCACGGCCCGATAAAGGGGATCATCAATTTCGCCGCATCCAAGGCGGTAGGTGAATCCGTGCAGAAGCCACTCCTTTACTACCGCAACAATCTCGTAGGGTTAATGAACCTCCTTGAGCTAATGCCCCAATACGGTGTCGAAGGGATAGTATTCTCAAGCTCATGCACCGTCTACGGCGAACCTGACCGCAACCCCATCGATGAATCGGCACCCATCAAACCGGCCACATCTCCCTACGGCAATACCAAGCAGATCTCGGAGGAAATAATCACCGACGTAATTCACGCCGGCGCCCCGATCAAGAGCATCCTGCTGAGATATTTCAATCCGGTCGGTGCTCACCCGTCGGCTGAAATCGGTGAGCTCCCCATCGGCGTGCCCCAGAATCTGATACCCTACCTCACCCAGACGGCTGCCGGAATCCGCCCGGCACTGACCGTGTTTGGCAACGATTACGACACCCCCGACGGGACATGCATCCGCGACTTCATCGATGTAGTCGACCTCGCTCGTGCCCACGTCATCGCAATGCGACGTATGCTCGACCGACATGATACCCAACCGCTGGAAATCTTCAACCTCGGCACAGGACGCGGGCTGAGCGTCATGCAGCTGATTCAGTCGTTTGAACGCGCCACCGGGGTCAAAGTGCCATACACAATCGGAGCCCGGCGCGAAGGGGATATCGAAAAAATATGGGCCGACCCGAAGAAAGCCAACGAAGTGCTCGGATGGTCGGCCGATACCGATATCGACCAGACAATGCGGAATGCCTGGAAATGGCAGATGAAGGTCTCCCACGCAGACTGACCGGGCGCATGTCATCATCCCATCTCTCCTCTCAAAAGCGACATGTGTTAAATTCCGATTTCCGCGTTTACAAATACCGTTCTCTCGGTATTACAATTCTGTCACCCTATCTCCTCGGTTCCTGCCATGCCTGACGCAACCTTGCACCACAGGAATCCCACCCCCGAACTACCAAAAAAGTTCTTACACTAACATCTTATAACTCAACACAAATCACAACATGATGAAACGCTACTTGCTGCCGGCAACACCTCTTGCCGCTATGTTGCTGCTCACCGGATGTATCGACGACAATTACGATCTCTCGAACATCAACACTACCTCCGAGGTAAAGGTCGATGGACTCGTCATTCCGGTAAATGTCAAAGACGTCACTCTCAACAGTGTCATCGACCTCGATGAGGACAGTGACGTGAAGAAAGAAATCGATCCTGCCACCGGGAAGCAGATCTACGTCTACTCCTACAGCGGCGATTTCAACTCCGACCCGATCGAGATCGACCCCTTCTCGGTGGAGGCTCCTGTGCTCACGCCCCAGCCTATCGAGGTGAATCTCTCCTCTTCCGCAGCCTCGGCTCCGGTACGCCGCGCTGCCGCCGCTCCCGTCCACTATACTGTGAAGGAGATGGTCACCGATTTCGACTATGTGCTCTCTGACATCGAAAGCTCTGTCACAAAAGTCACCAGCCTCGCCACTCCCGGTGTCACATACCGCACCGTGATACAGTTCCCGGCCTCTATCGTCAACGATGCCGAAAAGATTGAAGTAGTCGACCTCCGTATCGAGTTCCCCAAGAACCTCGAAATGGCCGACGGCTATCCCTCTCTCGGTTCCTACGATCCCGCCACCGGCATAGTCACTATCGCCGACTATGTGATCGGCGCCGACGGCAAGCTCCCCCTCACCCTCGTATCCAAACGCATCTCTGTCGATCAGCCCGTAGTCAACGGCACCCTGACCTACAGCGATGCCATCACGGTGATGGAAGGCGGTGAGCTCCTCATCACTCTCAAGGACGGAGTTACACCCGTACAGTCGTTCTCTCTCGACACTCAGTACAATCTCAGCTCCTTCGACGTGACCGCTTTCTCCGGAGCTCTCGACAAGCCGATCGACGGCATGGCCGTCAATCCTATTCTCCTCAACGATCTCCCCAGCTTCCTCACAGGCGAGGGCACCAACCTCGTGCTCGCCAACCCGCAGCTCTATCTGGCGCTCAACAACCCCGTGTCGCAGTACAATCTGAAATCGCACACCGGCCTGTCGCTCATCCCCGTGCGCGGCAACTCTGATGCAGCTGCCATCGAGCTCCCCGGCGGTCTGACCATCGGCGACGACAAGGCTCCCGGCGCTATCTACCGCTACGTGCTCTCTCCCGATGGCGCCAATACCGTGCCTGTAGCAGGTTATGAGGATGCCGAGAAACTCGCTTACCCCGGTCTTGGCAATGTGCTTGCCGGCAACGGTCTGCCCGATAAGCTGAAAGTGGAATTCGCATCGCCCAACGTATACGGCACCGATGTGGTCGACTTCCCCCTCACAAGCGATATCCGCGGCGTAAGCGGTGAATACAGTTTCCGCGCTCCCCTCGCTCTCGAGGAAGGCACGGTAATCTATTATTCCGGCACCAAGGACGACTGGGCATCAGAGGACCTCGACCGTCTCCATGTCACTGAAATGACCGTATCGGCAGTTGCAACTTCTGATATCCCCGTTGGCGTGGTGCTCTCAGGTGAGGTCATCACTACCGACGGACAGCACGTAGGAATCTGCGAAGCAGCCACCCTCCCGGCCATGGCACAGGACTATCCCGTCACTCTGACCATCCGCGCTGCCGAAGGCACCGAAATCAGCAATATCGACGGTATCTACTATCACGCCACTTGCGCCGTGACTCCCGACGACCCGGCTGCCGGTGAGGCTATCTCGCCCGACCAGACCGTTGTGCTCAAGACTGTACGTGCGAAGGTGACAGGACGCTACCTCTACGAAGACAAGTAATTTCCCCGCGCCTTCGGGCAGATTTTCACAATCCTTGGGAATTCAATTCCATCACTAACCCAACTTTTACTGAAACTCTAACATGAAATCTACATATAAGTTCATGCTCGGTGCCTCTCTTATGGCTGTCAGCTCTGCTGCCGCCATGGCCCAGGCTTCCTATTCGGGTTATTTCCTTGAGAACTATACCCACCGCTATCAGCTCAACCCCGCTCTGACCGATACTACAGCCACCACCAAGTATTTCGTGGCTATGCCGGCCCTCGGCAACATGAATATCGGTATGCGCGGCAATCTCGGCCTTAACGAAGTGCTCTACAACCGCAACGGTCAGACTGTGCTCTTCACCAACCCGCAGGTATCGGCTGCCGAAGCCCTCAAAGGTATCGGCAACCGCAATAAAATCGGCGAAAGCGTTCACCTCGACCTCCTCGCTGCCGGATTCGAGGCCTTCGGCGGAAAGAATGCCGTGACGCTCAGTGTTGTGGAGGATGCCAATGTCATGCTCCCCGGCTCTCTCTTCCGTCTGGCAAAGGAAGGAATCAGCAATCAGACATATGACATCTCCGACGTGCGCGCCAATGCCACAGGCTATGTTCAGCTCCAGTTCAACCACCAGCGCGACCTCGGCCAATGGGTGCCCGGCCTGCGTGCCGGCGCCGCATTCAAGATGCTCTTCGGTCTGGCCAACATGGACGCTTACCTCAATAACGCTTACCTCCAGCTCGACGAAGACCAGTGGACTGCCGTAACCAACGCCGTGGTCTACACCAACTATGGCAACATGCGGTATAAGACCGAATTCAGCGAGGAGACTCAGCAGAACTACGTAAACGGTGTCGACATGGACGGATTCGGCATGAAGGGATTCGGTATCGGCTTCGACCTCGGCGCCACCTACGACTGGAACGACTTCCAGTTCTCTCTCGCCCTGCTCGACCTCGGGTTCATCTCCTGGAGCGGCACACAGACCGCATCGACCAATGGCGACCAGACATTCAACACCGATGCCTTCATCTTCGGCGTCGAAGGCGATGACGCAAAGGATGAGTGGAACAACAGCATGAAGCCCGCCCTCTACAAGCTCTATCAGCTTCACGACCTGGGCAATACCGGAACACGCACCCGCGCCCTGCGCGCCACCCTCAACTGGGGTGTCGACTATGAGTTCCCCTACTATCGCCCGCTGCACTTCGGTCTGGTCAACACCACCCGTTTCAACGGTCCGTTCACATACACCGATTTCCGTATCTCCGCCAACGTGCGCCCCGTGAAATGCTTCTCCGCTTCGGCCAACCTCGCTGCAGGCACCTACGGTGTAGGCTTCGGATGGCTCGCCAACGTAAATATCAAGGGATTCAATTTCTTCCTCGGCATGGACCGCACATTCGGCAAGCTCGCCAAGCAGGGCATACCCCTCAACAGCAACGGCGAGTTCAACCTCGGCATGAACTTCCCCTTCTGATCCTGACCTGAAAGGGGCCTGCCTCGGGCCCCGGCATACAGATAAGCAAATACCCCCGGCGGAGTCAGTCTCCACCGGGGGTATCCTTTATCCACGCGGTCTGGCGCCGTTGCCCGGCGCCAGACCGTGACTCTTCTTCAGAAACGCGGCTTGCGCATCTGCTGCGCCATAGCCATCATCTTCTTAGGATTCATCTTCGATGCGGCATGCATCATCTTGCGCGTCTCCTGGAACTGCTTCAGAAGCTTGTTGACCTCCTGAAGGCTCGTGCCGCTTCCCTTGGCGATGCGCTGACGGCGCGACTGATTGATCACCTCAGGGTTCTGACGCTCATATACCGTCATGGAGTTGATGATGGCCTCGATGCTCTTGAAGGCATCATCGGGGATGTCGATGTTCTTGATCGCCTTCCCTACACCGGGGATCATGGATGCGATATCCTTGAGGTTACCCATCTTCTTGATCTGACCGATCTGGCGCATGAAGTCTTCGAAGTCGAATTTGTTGCGGCGTATCTTCTCCTCAAGCTTACGGGCCTCTTTCTCGTCATACACGCTTTGGGCGCGCCCCACGAGCTCCACGATGTCGCCCATGCCGAGGATTCGGCTTGCCATACCCTCCGGATTGAACTCCTGGATATCCTCCATCTTCTCGCCTGAGCCGATGAATTTGATAGGCTTATTGACCACAGCGCTTATCGACAGAGCCGCGCCACCGCGCGTATCGCCGTCAAGTTTGGTCAGGATCACACCATTGAAATCAAGACGGTCATTGAAGGCTTTGGCTGTATTCACGGCATCATTACCCGTCATAGAATCCACTACAAACAGGATTTCCTGCGGATTGACGGCATTCTTGATGTTGCTGATCTCATCCATCATCTCCTCATCCACAGCCAGGCGTCCCGCAGTGTCGATGATCACAAGGTCATGGCCATTGGCCTTGGCGTAGGATATCGCGTTACGCGCTATCTCTACCGGATTCATATTGCCATCCTCACTGTATACAGGCACATTGATTCCCGCACCCACAACCTTGAGCTGCTCTATGGCCGCCGGACGATATACGTCGCCGGCCACAAGCAGGGGCTTCTTATGCTTTACGGTGCCGAGATACTTGGCAAGCTTACCCGAGAAGGTGGTCTTACCGGATCCCTGAAGACCCGACATCAGTATCACGGCCGGCTTCCCGTCAAGATTCAGTGGAGCCTTGTTGCCTCCCATGAGAGCTGTCATCTCGTCATGGAAAATCTTCACCATCAGCTCTTTCGGCTTTACTGCCGTCAGCACGTTCTGACCAAGGGCCTTCTTCTTGACCGTATTCGTAAATTCTTTGGCCACTTTATAGTTGACATCGGCATCCTGAAGAGCCCTGCGCACATCCTTCAGTGTCTCGGCCACATTAATCTCAGTGATGCGACCCTCGCCTTTCAACATCTTGAACGACCGTTCAAGTCGCTCCGATAAATTATCAAACATATTCTTTTATCCTCTTTACTTTTCTGATATTTCTCTTTTACATAGACCCTTCGCCTAAATTACACGAGGCGGTTGGTCGCTGTGTCCGGGAACACTACACGCGGACGGAAATCGCGTGCCTCCTCCGGAGTCAACTGCACATAACTCATGATTATCACCACATCGCCGGGCTGGGCCTTACGCGCGGCGGCTCCGTTGAGGCATACCACTCCGCTCCCTGCCGGACCCGCAATCACGTATGTGTCCAGGCGCTCGCCATTATTATTGTTGACTATATACACCCTCTGGCCCGGTATGATGCCGGCAGCCTCAAGAAGGGCGGAATCTATCGTGATGCTTCCGATATAGTTAAGATTGGCCTCGGTCACCGTCACTCGGTGTATCTTGGCCTGCATCATCTCTATAAGCATTGCAATTCTTTTTTTTGTCAGGTATCAGGAGCCCGGATATATCATCCCGGGCGCCTTGTTACGGTTAATCGTACCGGGTTCTCACTTATAGCGGATATTGTCAATCAGACGCACCTCGCCGTTATACACCGTGATACACCCTACCACAAAGTCGCTCTCGCTCCATTCTTCCACAGGCATCAGCGTGCGGCCATCTACTATCTCATAGTATTCCACACGCATCTCAGGGATGGCATTTATACGCTCCACCACCATCTCGTGCGTCTGGCGCACCGTATGCGTACGCGCATATTCCACACTCTCGCTCAATGCCGCATATATCCCGGGAGCCCGCCGGCGCTGCTCTTCACTCAGCAGCGCATTGCGCGACGACAAGGCCAGCCCGTCGGCTCCACGTCTGATCGGACATGCGATAATCTCCACATCCACATGCTCCGACTCTACCATATTGCGTATCACGGCAATCTGCTGGAAATCCTTCTCTCCGAAGTACGCACGGTCCGGTCGCACGAGTTCAAACAGACGGTGCACTACCTGGGCCACACCCTGGAAATGCCCCGGACGGTATTTCCCCTCCATTACTTCTGCCGCACTCCCGAGATCATACTCATGCTCGCGGGCCGTCCCCGACGGATACATCTCCGATACGGTCGGGGCAAATACCGCCGACACTCCGGCTTCTGCCAGCATCCTGAAATCCTCTTCCTCCTGACGGGGATAGGTGGCAAGATCTGACGGATTATTGAACTGCGTGGGATTGACGAACACACTTACTATCGTGACTTCATTATCCCGTACTGCCCGCTCCACGAGCGAGATATGCCCGGCATGAAGCGCCCCCATGGTGGGCACAAAGCCTATCGCGTGGTGATGATTCTTCTGCATCGCCACATAGTCGGTCAGTTCGCCGACACTGCGGATAATCTGCATATTCTTGTTTGTTGGGTCTTTTTCTCGGTCATCCTTGCTTCCGGGTTGACCCGACGGCTATTACATGCATCACTCGCCCGCACGGTTCTGAATCCGCACTGACTGCCGCGACACCGGCCGCCGGCTCTTCCCATGACCTGGGGAGCCGCATTCTTTATATTTCAGCCTTCAAAGTTACTAAATTATCCCCATACACCCAATCAATTTCATCCATAATCAGCATTTTCTTCCATATCCACCCCCGCAACACCCCCATTTTCACTAAATTTAAGTCATTCATCTCCGACATATGCACGCAATATCACATTTTTTTGCTAATTTTGCATTTGCGTCCGCACGCCCACGCCCGCCCGTCGCGATGCCGTGGGATCGGCGGACTATTCTGGCATCGCCGAGATCTGGTGTCGCCCATCAATATAATCTGTATAAAATGGCAGCTAAAAAAATCCTTTTCGTATCGCAGGAGATAGCTCCCTATCTCCCCGCCAACGAAATCTCCTCCTTCGGCAAAGCGCTACCCCAGTCGCTTCAGGGGAAACGCTTTGAGGTAAGAACTTTCATGCCGAAATTCGGCAACGTCAACGAGCGTCGCAATCAGCTCCATGAGGTAATACGTCTGAGCGGTCTGAATATCGAAATCAACGACAACGACCACCCCCTTATCCTCAAGGTCGCCAGCATGCAGCCAGTGCGTATCCAGGTCTATTTCATCGACAACGACGACTACTTCACTAAAGAAGACTCCGACATCGACGCGTTTGGCTCCAACCGGCCCGACAACGATGAGCGTGCGCTGTATTTCGCACGCGGTACTATGGAGACCGTAAAGAAACTCAAATGGGATCCTGAAATAATTCAATGCTCAGGGTGGATGACGGCGCTCACTCCTCTCTACATGCGCTCCATGTACACTCCCGACAGCGCATCCGCTCCGGCTCCAAAAATCATCTACTGCATCGAGCCCGCAAATCCCGAAATGGCTCCGATCGACACCGAAATCGTGCGGAAACTCATCGAAGACGGACTCCCGGCCGACCTCGTGGATAAATACAAGGCTGACCGGATGGATGTCAACACACTCCATCGCATTGCAATCGACAATGCCGACGCCGTGGTATTCCTCACTCCGGAACCCGACCCTGAACTCCTGCAATACATCAACCAAAAGGGACTTCTGGTGCTCACAAAGCAGGATATCGATGAAAAAGGAGTGGCACAGTTCCCCGATTTCTACGAATCAATCTGATGCCGACAGGATGCCAACTCTTAATCCTGTCAGCCCCTTCACATCCCATTAATCCATTCCTATGAAGCCAATACGTCTGGCCATACCGGCTTTAACCTCCATTATCTCGGCTGTCGGAATATCATCCTGTCAGGATGATGTAAGTTCGATAGGCAGCTCCATCGTCAACGGAGAGGTCAGCATTTCAGTCGATTCCCTCGTACTCGGAATCGACGCATCCACTATAGATGCCCTCAATATCGATGCCCGGTCCACAACGACTCTGCTCGGCAACATCTCGGCCGCTGAGTACGGACGCCTCTCGGCCGACTATGTCACCCAGCTCCTCTCCGCCTCTGCCATGGCTATTCCCGACTCTATTGGCGTCGAAAGGGTAGACTCCATGAAAATGGTGCTCGAGATGCCCCGCAACGCCACAATCGGCGACACCCTGGCTCCACAGCAACTCAAAATCTACAGGCTTACAAAAGCCCTCCCGGCCGACCTCAGAAGCGACTTCAACCCTCAGGGTTACTACGACCCCGACGATGTGATCGCCACCCGCAATTACACTCTCTCCTCCATCGCCCTGTCGGACTCCGCATTCTACAACGACAATCGCCTCTCCATCGCATTCCCTCTCCCGAAGCAATGGGCCGTCGATGCTTTCAACGCTTACCGCAACGGCGCCCCGATCTTCGACTGGCCTCAGGATTTCAACAAGGTCTACCCGGGCCTTTACGTCAGATCCTCTTTCGGCCGTGGAGCCCTGGCCAACGTGCAGGCCACACGACTTTTCCTCTATTACCACTACTTCATCACGCGCAACGTAGTGGAGGATGACGTATCCGTAGCCAAACGCGTCACGATGAAGGACTCCGTATGCCTCTTCGCTTCATCTCCCGAGACCATCGCAAGCTCTATCATCAGTTATGAACCCTCGCAGGCCGTGACGGATCTCGTCAGCCAGGGCAAAAAGGTGATCACCACACCCTCCGGTTACCGGGTGCGCCTTACTTTCCCCGCCGAACGGATTCTTGAACAGTATTGGGCTGCCGACCGCAACCTGTCCGTAATCAACAACCTCACTTTCGCCCTCCCGGCCACGAGCATCAACAACGATTACGGCATACTGCCCCCGCCCGAACTCCTGATGATCAAGACCTCGGAAATCGACGACTTCTTCGCCAACGGCAAAGTCCCCGACAATAAGACTTCCTTCCGCGGCACATACTCCTCTACATCCGGGCGTTACGAATTCTCCTCGATGCGCCAATACATCGTCGACCTCAAGAACAAAGGGAAGCAGATCGATCCCGACGACGTGGATTTCACTCTGATTCCCGTCAATTTCACAACCGAGACTGTCACCAACAGCTACGACGGATCAATCACAATCTACGTCACCGGATGCTCTCCATATATCTCTTCTCCGAGAATGGCCGTAATCGACACCGACCATGCCGTGCTCGTATTCACATTTACAAGCCAGCTGGTAAAGTGACAGCCCGGCTCCGGATTTCCACAGTACATTAATCCACTGTTTCCAGAATATGCAGATTATCGATGGCAAACTGATGGCTGCCCGCATCAAGGAAGAAATAGCAGCCGAAGTAAAGCAACTCACTGCCCACGGAGAGCGTCCGCCTCATCTGGTGGCTATCATCGTGGGCCACGACGGGGGCTCGGAAGCCTACGTGGCCAACAAGGAAAAGAACTGCAACGCCGTAGGCATACGTTCCACTAATCTCCGTTTCGATGAGTCCATCTCCGAAGAGCAGCTCATCGCCGAAATCTCACGCCTCAACGACGACCCCGAAGTCGACGGCATTATCATACAGCTCCCCCTCCCACGCCACATCGACACCCAGAAAGTCACCGAAGCACTTGACTACAGGAAGGATGTCGACGGATTCCACCCCATCAACGTCGGCCGCATGGCCATAGGCCTGCCCGCATTCCGCCCGGCCACTCCCGCCGGCATCATCGAGCTCCTGCGGCGCTACGATATCCCGACCAAGGGGAAACACGCCGTAGTGCTCGGTCGAAGCAACATCGTAGGCAAGCCCATCGCCACTATGCTTATGCAGAAAGCTCTCCCGGGCGACTGCACAGTCACCGTATGCCATTCCTCCACTCCCGACATAAAGGAAAAATGCCTCCAGGCCGATATAATCGTGGCCGCTCTCGGAGTCCCCGGATTCCTGAAGGAGGATATGGTCAAGGAAGGCGCCGTGATTATCGACGTAGGCACTACACGCGTCCCCGATCCCACGGCCAAAAGCGGATCTCGCCTGCGCGGAGATGTGGATTTCGATGCAGTAAGCCCGAAATGCTCATGGATCACTCCTGTCCCCGGCGGTGTTGGACCCATGACCAATTGCATCCTGATGCTCAACACCCTCGCCGCTCGCAGAGGCGAGCTCCCGGCATAATCAATTAAACACACGCTATATACCCCAATGTCAATACTCCTCTTCTCTCTCCTAAGCTTCATAATAGGAGCTGACGCGGCTGCCGGACAAGCTCCGGCAGCCGAGCTCCTTTTTGTCGGCGACGCAATGCAGCATCAGGCGCAGCTTGACCAGGCCCTCGCCGAGGGTCAAGGCAAGCGATACGATTACTCCGGCTGCTTCCCTCTCATAGCCCCGGACATCATGAAGGCGGATTATGCAGTATGCAATCTCGAAGTGCCCCTCGGCGGAGGCCCCCGATATAGCGGATACCCTTGTTTCTCGGCTCCCGACTCCTACGCCGAAGCCCTTCGCGATGCCGGGTTCGATCTCTTCCTCACCGCCAACAACCATTGCCTCGACTCCGGCGACACCGCCGCCCGACGCACACTCACGGCTCTCGACTCCCTCCGTGTCGACCATATCGGCACATACCGCGATTCTCTGCAACGCGACTCGCTGATCCCGTTCGTCAGGAATATCAACGGTTTCCATATCGGATTCCTCAACTATACCTACGGCACCAACGGCATATCTCCCCGCGACGGAATGGAGGTAGCCCTCATCGACCGCGACCGGATGGCCCGCGAAATCTCAATCACCCGCAATGCCGGAGCCGAACTCATCTGCGTCACCATTCACTGGGGCATCGAATACGTACTTGAAGAAAACGCCTCACAGCGCAGTCTCGCCGGATTCCTCGCCGACCAGGGAGTCGACATGATCATCGGAAGCCATCCTCACGTAGTGCAGCCTATGGAAATCGTTCACAATGATACGCATCAGAAGGATGTACTCGTGGTATACTCTCTCGGCAACTTCATATCCAACATGAAGACCACCGACACCCGGGGCGGCGCTTTGGTCAAGGTCCGCCTCCGACGCGATCCCGACGGCACTCCCCGCATAGCCGACGCCGCCTACGACCTTATCTATTGCGCCAAACCCACCGGCCCTGGGACCAACTTCACCGTAATACCTTCACAGGCAGCCCCGACACACGTACCGAAAGCCGAATGGGGGAAATGGCTGATGTTCCAAAGCTCTGCCAGCCGCCTGTTTGACCGCCGCAACGTCGGGGTGCCCTATATCCATACTGCCGCATCCACCGATTCAATATCCCGCTAAGCGGCATGCTCCATACGCAGCTCTTCCCCCACACCCGGACACCGTAATCATCCCTACATATACAGATGCCGCCCGTCAGGACTCTCTGGTCACTGCGGGCGGCATCCGTCTTATCTCTTCGGGAGTATCTTACACTCACTCTGCCTTGACAAGACTCAGACCTATCTCAAGCTTCGTCGTCTTCATCAGGTACTGCGGAAGCGCCTGAAGCAACCCTGCAAGTTGATCGGGATTCACCCCCGGCAGATTCACTCCGGAAAGATACTCCTGCAGCTTCGCCTGTATATCGGGATTCTGGAGAGCGCCCTGAAGAAGGGTGGCAAGAAAAGTCACACTCGTGGCCGTATCAAGATAGATATCCGCGCCGGCCGAGGTAGGAGCCACCGTAAGAGGCACCCCTCCCTCTATCTGCGGAGCAAGAGCCTTAAGGAGCACACCTATCATCGCCCGCGTCAACGCAGGATCAACACCGGTTGCCGCGCTCCCCGAATCCGCAGCCGACGAGCGCTTCAGCAATGTCGAAAAATCAAACTTCGCATCATCCTTATTGTCGGAAAGCGCAAGCAACGCCTCACTCACCACCTGCAAAGGATTCAGATACAGCTTCATTCCCGACTCCACAGGCACATACTGAAGCATATTGCCACAGCTCGTGGCCACATGAGCCGCGCCCCCTAACGTGCTGACATACATCACCGGCATGTCGCCGTCCGACTTAAGTGCCACCGTCTTTACCAGACTGCAGAAAGCCTGCGCCACCGATGTATACGCTGTCCCATCATACACCGGTATCACCGGAGCCGTAGCAATCAGCTGCAACACCTCCGACAACGGGATATCCACCCCCACCGCCGGATCCAGCTCCCACACAAGGTGAAACGGCAGCGAACTGTAGCCAGACACAATATTTCCCACTATAGGAGCCGGGGCAAACACATTCCCGGCCAAAGCCTGATTCTTCAGCTTCACATCCGTAAGGCTGAACGTCATCTTATCCTTCGAAATCGACCCCGTATAATCAAACGTCACATAATCCGTGGCTCCGCTTCCTGCCACCTCATACACTCCGTCGCCCGCCACGGCAGGAGCCGTAAGCACAAGCCTACTGTCACCCGGCGTTATACCGGGCGATGCCAGCTCTCCAGTCAGCCCCATCCCGGTCAGCTGACTTAGGTCAAACGTGGAATAAAACGTCATTTCAGCTTCTCCATCGGCCACTTTCACCTCAGCCGTCTTCCCCGGCATCTGTTCCCCGTCATAATAAAGTTCAAGAGAAGTACCCGTATAAGTAGCCCCGGCCGACAGATCAGGCACCGGATCCACATCATTATGGTCGGAACATCCCCCGAGACCGGCCGCGAGCAGCCCCGCACAACCAAGCAGCATCAACCGCTCACCGCAAAAATTAACTATAGTCATAGCAGAATCCGATTGCCACTTTATAGCAATCCACAATTAATACAACCTCACCCCCGTTTTTGTTCAATTTACCCCGCCAACGCGCCCAGCAGTCCCACACCC
>CAMWRH010000009.1 GCA_947176605.1 uncultured Porphyromonadaceae bacterium | reverse complement strand
CCCGGTTATCCGTCGTGGGGCTGGGGTCCCGGATGGGGCCCGTCATGGGGATGGGGACCATCGCGCCCGCATTATCATGCCGACTATCGCCCGGGTGGCAACCGCCCCGTAGGGGTGCGTCCCGGATGGGCCAACAATACGCGTCCAGGCGGCAACTACAACGGCAGCCGGCGACCCGCTGGTGCGGCAGCCCGACCCGGCAACGGATATAACGGCACGTCGCGCCCCTCGGGTGGCTACACGATCGGCACCGGCGGCCACCGCGTCACCGGGCAGGGCACATCTGCCGGAAGCAACCGCGTAAGCTCTGCAAGCGGCACCAACCGGGGTCAGTCCGGCACGGGCACTGTCAGCACCGGAGGACACCGCACATCCACAAGCGGCGCCTACCGCTCCAACAGCAGCACATCGACACAGCGCCAGAGCAGCACATCGACGCAGCGCCAGAGTACATCGACACAGCGCCAGAGCAACACATCGACTCAGCGGCGCAGCAACTCCTCTTCCAGCTCCAATTACAACCGCAGCAGCAGCTCCGGCAGCTACAGCAGCGGCGGCCACCGCACTACTTCAAGCGGCGGCTTCGGCGGCGGTGGCGGTGCAAGCCGTGGTGGCGGAGGCGGCTCACGTGGCGGTCATCGCTGACCGGAATCCCTCTCCTCTCCATTAGATTAGATTCTGACAACTCTTACACCGGTGCCGCCGGAGACGTATCCCCGACGGCACCGGTATATTATTAAAAAGAGACACTTATGAACTATAAGTTTTACCTGATTTCACTCGCACTCTCCACCGGCTCGCTCACCCCTCTGATGGCTCAGAGCGCCATAGACGCGATGCGCCTCACGCAGCAGGACATGAAAGGGACAGCCCGATTCATGTCAATGGGTGGCGCCTTCGGCGCATTAGGGGGCGACCTGACCACAATCTCGCAGAATCCCGCCGGTATCGGCGTATACCGCAGCAATGAGATAGGGATCACCTTCGACCTCGACTGCCAGTCGGCCAATTCCGAATCTGCCGGAGGTTCATTCCGCACCGACCAGACGAAATTCCTGCTCAACAATATCGGCGGAGTGCTGACTCTTCGCCTGCCGAGCAAAGCGGTGCCCAACCTGAATTTCGGCTTCACCTACAATAAGACCGCTGCCTTCAACCGCTCCTACGGCGGCGGACTGGGCGCACTGCAGACCTCCATGTCAAACTGGATGGCCGGCGTGGCCAACTCCAACGGTCTGACAGTAGGCGACGTCACCACCACCCATACCTACGACCCCTACAACCCCAACGACGGCGGGTATCCCGCTCCCTGGATAGCGATATTGGGTTATGACTCATACCTGATCAATCCCGAGGGTGATGCCGACAGCCCGAACTGGACAGGTCAGTTCGGACAGGGCACCACAGGCACCGCCACCTACGGAGTGACCGAGAGCGGCGGCATAGACTCATTCAACATCGCCTTCGGCGGCAACTTCGGCAATGTGCTCTTCTGGGGCATGGACTTCGACATAACGAATCTCAACTACAACATGTCGTCATACTACCAGGAGCAGATGGACAATGCCTACGTCATGAGCGACCAGGGACTGGAACAGACCTCTTCCGACTGGTCGCTGCGCAACTGGTATAAGGTCAACGGCACCGGATTCGCCTACAAACTCGGTCTGATATTCCGCCCGATACAGGAGTTCCGTGTGGGCTTCGCCTTCCATACACCGACCTATTACAATATCAGCGAGCAGTTTACGGCCTCTACCGACTACAGCTACGACGGCGGTCCCTACTACGGACAGGATACCAACGGCGGCATCCCCGGCTACAACGAACTGCGCTACCGCTCCCCCTGGCACATGATCGTATCGGCAGCCGGAGTTATAGGCAGCAACCTCATAATCTCCGCCGACTACGAATGGACGCAGACCTCGCGTATGCATTTCAAGGATCCCTCATATATGTATGATTACAGTTACGGATGGGGATATACCTACACCCCGACATACAATTCATACGATGAGGTCAACAACGACATCAAGGACTATTACAGGAATCAGAACACATTCCGTGTCGGCGCGGAATTCCGCGTGACTCCGAAGTTCAGCGTCCGTGCGGGCTACAGCAATGTCTCGTCACCGGTGCGTGAGGCGGCCTCCGACGGCCATCTGGCCATCAACACCGCCGGCACGATGCCCGAGTTCCGGTTTGACAACTCCACCAACTACTACACCGCAGGACTGGGCTACCGCACAGGCGGATTCTATGCCGACCTGGCCTACGTGCACAAGCAGCAGTCGGCCACATGGCACGCCTTCGACTCGGATGCCGTAAGCAATATCCAGGCTCCCAAGGCAAGCGTCAGCTTCACCTCCAATCAGGTGGTGCTCTCGCTCGGATACAAGTTCTGAGGCTGTATCGCTTCGAATTACATACACACATAAACACACACAGACTCCGGCTCCCCAAGGTGCATGAAAGCACCGGCGGGAAGCCGGAGTCTGCTGTATCATACCTCCCTATAATGCCCCGGTAATGATTCTCATCAGAGGGTGCGGAGCATTAGCGGAGATTCCTGGGCACCGGCAGTCAGGGCGTAGAGAAACCCCGTGCCCCCCGGCGTGATGCGGTACTTGCGGGCTATCGCATCGGGGGAGAGGGGATGGTTGCGGCTTACGATATTCAGCCGCTCGCCGCGAAGCGGATTCTTCCCGGCGGGTATGGATGTGACACGCAGCGCACGCCCCGGGAAATCGGGATAATGGATGGTGGAAAACCAGATATGGCAGTTGGGTGAAGCCTTTATCAATCCCGGATACCGTTCGGCCAGATACTGCCACGGATGGCATTTCATAAGCGAAGAGTTAGGCTCGTAGAGCCATATGCCGCCATCGGAGGCGATGCGCCCGGCGAGCCACTGCGGCGAATCCACAAGCGGTATCCCCTCCACAGCCTTGCGCTCGGAATCCGGGATGCTGACCCATTGCACAGCCGACGGATATCCCGAAGAGGGGTCGTCGAGAATATTGATCGCATCGATACCTTCGAACTCCGCACCGTCACGGGCCACCACCAGCACCTCCTTGCACTCATTGCGCACGCTTACGATCACGACACGCACAGTGCCCGGGAAAAGCGACAGCGCCTTATCCACATCAATCATCGGCGAATTCTTGATGATCACCGTGTCGGCCTTGGCGAGCAGCACCGGCCATTGGCCGGTGACATCGGGCAGACAGTCGGCCGGGTCGTAGATCCGCCGGTCGGCCTCGCCGCGCCTGGCCGGGTCGGCAAAGAGTATCTCCACACTACGCTCAGGCATGGAGCGGAGCTGCTGCATAGAGTCTTCATAGAGCACTTCGGCCTTTTCAAGACCGAGTGCGCCGAGATTATGCCGCAGCACTTCAGCCTTCAGCGGGTCGATATCGGCTGCAAGCGCACCGCTGCCATGATCGGGGCAAAGAGCGGCCGCGATGCACATGAAATCTATCCCCAGACCGGCGGTCATGTCGAAAAGCGCATACTGCCGTGCCTGCCCCGAGCGGTAGCGCTCAGCAAGCACCGCGTGCAGACGGCTCACCCAGAGGTGAGATGCCTGTTCGCCGGCCAGCTGGGAGGCAAACAGAAAATCCGGGCAGTCGGAAAGAAGCGTGCGGAACTTCTGGGCAAAGCGCCTGCGGCACTCGATCTGCGTTATGGCAAACTCCAGAGCCTCGCGCCGCTCCGGAGAGAGGTCGCGGCCGCTGCAGAATTTCAGGCGAAGCGCCTGCGGATCATCCTTGAGATGCCGTGATACAAAGGTGGCATCGAGTGGTGGCATTACGTTGGCTGGCATGGTGCTGGAAATCATATGTCACAATATCTTCATGGCAATCGCCGCGCAGGCTTCTGCATCGGCCAGAGCGTGGTGATGGCTCTCGAGATTGAAGCCGCACTGGCGTGCCACGGTGGGGAGCTTGTGATTCGGGAGCATGCGGCCGAATGTGCGCCGCGAAGCCATGCAGGTGCAATGAAATTCAAATTCGGGGTAGGGCATTTCAAACCGCTGATAGGCCGCCCGGAGACATCCTTCGTCGAAACGGCTCCAATGCGCCACAAGCGGCAGCCCCTCGATAAGCTGTATGGCTTCTGCCCATACTTCGGGAAAAGTATCGGCCGCTTCCGTATCTTCCGGGTGAATGCCGTGAACCGATATGTTGGCCGGACTGTAATAATTAGGGACGGGATGCACCAGGCGGTAAAAACGGTTGGTAATCCGGCCATCGCGCACCACGACGATCCCTATGCTGCATATGCTGCATGAGTGACGGTTGGCCGTCTCGAAATCAATTGCTGCAAAATCCTTCATATCTCATCAACGTCGCTACAGCCGCGATATTGAGGGAAGGAAGAGGATTTTGTGCAGAGAGCTGTGCCGCACGGTAGCGCGGGGGAGGGGCGCGGGTAGGGGCAGTATCATCGTTCTACGGGTGAAGAGGGTTAATTTTTAAAGGAAATGGATGGATGTTAGGAGATAAATTGCTAACTTTGCAAAACGTGCCAAAAAGGCACTTACGGTAATGAATATAACTCGCAACAGATTCTATACAGTCGTGCTGGGTCTGGTGCTCGCCATACTGATGGTGGCGGGGCTCCCGGCCGGCGCGCTTGCGGCACAGACGAAAGACTTCGTCGTAGTGCTCGATGCCGGACATGGCGGCAAGGACCATGGCGCAATCGACAACGGTGTGAAAGAGAAGGATATCAATCTCGCTGTGGCATTGCGTCTCGGCGAACTGATAAAGAAGAAACTGAAGAATACGAAAGTGGTGTACACCCGCGACGACGACACATTCGTATCCCTTCAGGGGCGTGCCGACATAGCCAATAAGGCCAAAGGCGACCTCTTCATATCCATCCACACAAATTCGGTGGATGCCAAGAACAAGAACCGCCGCACAGTGGCAGGCGCCACCGTCTACACCCAGGGAAGCCATAAGGATGAGGCCAACCTCGCCGTGGCCAAGCGCGAGAACTCCGTCATAGAGCTTGAGAACGGTTACGAGCAGAAATATTCCGGCTTCGACCCCAACAAGGTGGAATCATACATCATCTTTGAGATGGCCGCCAAGCAGAACCTCGCCCAGAGCCACCGCTTCGCCAAAAGCGCACAGGAGAACCTCGTGAAGATCGCCGGGCGTAAGGACCGTGGCGTGCATCAGGCCGGATTCTGGGTGCTTTGGGCCACATCGATGCCTTCCGCCCTGGTGGAGCTCGACTTCATCTGCAATCCGGAGTCGGCAAAATTCATGGGATCGAAAAGCGGTGTCGACAAGCTTGCCGAAGCCCTGTTTGAAGCCGTAAAGACCTACGAACAGAATTTCATGCAGAAGCAGCGGATGATGGCGCGTGCCGGGAAGTCGGGCGAGACTTCCGGAAGCGGCTTTGCCGGAGCCGTACGGGCCGGCGTGACTGACCACGCGCCTGCCACGGCCTCGGCGCAGAGCATGGATGCATCGGATTACGCCGTGACATCGGCTTATCCGACGGGTGCCACCGATGTGGCAGCAGTGGCTACGCGAGCCTTGGTGACCGACGAAAAGGATATGAGCCATACCAATCTTAAAGCCACGACCAACCAGCGCCGTGCCCGCCATGCGGCCGACGGACGCCGCCGCCGTTCGGCCACGGCACGCAGCGCCTCGGAAGCCCGCGACCTCTCGGTGAATCATATCCTCGTGGCCGAGGAACTTACGGAAGTGGCCACTGCCGATGCCCCTGTGGATTTCAGCTCCCCCGTGGCCGCCGAGACGGCCACCCAGCAGCAGGCCGCCGGCAAGGATGCTAAAAAAAGTAAGAAAGACAACCAGAAGAACAATAATAAAAAACAGGCCAACGGCCGCGATAAGCGCCAGTGGGTGGCAGAGGTCAACAAGATATCCGCACGTGAAAAAGCCGACAAAAAGCGTGTCGATGACGAGACCGCAAAAGCCGCCCATGCCGCAAAACGCAAATCGCTTAAAAGCAGCCGCTGACGCGGGGCGACGCAGAACCCCGGAAATACTTTTCAGATAAAACTTACATATTGGGATTTATAGTATGAAAAAGAAATTAGGCAAAGAGTTTATAATCGGACTGTCGGTCATTCTGGCCATAGCAGTGCTGATAATCGGTATCGACTACCTGAAGGGTATAAATATCTTCCAGCCCACAAATTCATATGAGGTGTATTACAGCAACGCCGCCGGTCTGGAGAAGTCGGCTCCGGTGATGCTCAACGGCTATAAGGTAGGTCTGGTAAGGGAGGTATCGATCGATTATGCCAAGCCCGACAAGGTGAAGGTGGTGCTCGCGCTCGACAATTCGCTGCGTCTGCCGGAAGGGACTACCGCCCAGCTCGGATCGACACTGCTGAGCGGCGCGATAATCAATCTGGTGGTGGGGAATGGTCCCGGCGTAGTGGCGCAGGGTGGAGTATTGCCCGCCACGGAGTCGGCCGACATGATGACGGCGCTTCAGGAGAACGTGCTCCCAGCAGTGGCCGGTATAATCCCGAAAGTCGACTCTCTGCTGTATAACCTCAACGTGCTCGTGGCCGATCCGGCGCTCCTCAGTTCGATACAGCGCCTCGACGGCATCACAGGCAATCTCTATGCCGCCTCCGGCAACCTTAACACCGCCGTCGGAGCCGTCAACGGTCAGTTGCCCGCCATCATGCGCAACGCCTCCCATGCGAGTGTGCGTCTGGATACAATCGCCGACAATCTGGCAGCCCTCTCGGCCGACCTGCGTTCGCTTCCGCTGCAGCCCACGATGGCCAATGTGGAGCGCGTGACGGCCAATCTTGAGGCATTCTCGGCGCAGCTCAACAATCCCGAGTCAACACTGGGGCGTCTGACCACCGATCCGCAGCTCTACAACCAGCTCAACCGCGTGACCGCCGATGTCGACTCGCTCATAGTCGACATCAAGCGCAATCCGAAGCGTTACATATCAATCAAGCTGCTGTAACTTAGTATATTGGCTCTGTACTGCCGGTGTCGGCAGGATATCTTATCGCAAGAACCGCGAAAGAGATGAGGTTGTTGAACTGTCATATTTTCAATCGGCCTCAAAAAAAAGCATCAGGTCGGGGTGATATATAAAATCCCCAAGTTTAGCGACTTATGAAAAAAAGGAAAAGTGCAAATTATTTTGCGCTTTTTTTTTCGCTAATTTATTTGTTATTTTGTATGGTGAAAGGAGCGGCCCAATCCGTCGCGACTTCCCGAACACAGGCTGATTTACTCCCCGGGTAGGATAGGATTCTCCCTCAAAAACAAAGAAACGATGACTGACGAACTTCGGATGCAATGGCAGCAATGCTGCCGCTTCATACTCGATAATGTAGGCGAAACACGGTTTAACACGTGGTTTGCCAAGACGAGTGCTGTGCGTCTGGAATCCGACAGCATCACCCTGCAGGTCCCCTCCCGTTATTTTGTGGATCTGTATGAGGCCAATTATCTCAATCTGCTTCATGCAGCCTTGAAGAAGGTGTTTGGCCGCCCGCTCCAGATATTCTATGAGGTGCAGATCCTGGCAGAGCATCCCGACTCGAAGGTGACCCTCGGAGAGTCGCGCGGCAGCGCCGTGATACAGAGCAAGCTCGAGCGCCACGGAGAGACTCCGGTAAGCGCCGCCTCACAGTCGGCCACTGCGGGAGCGAAATTCAACTCCCAGCTCAAAAAAGACTACAATTTCGAGAACTACTGCACCGGCCAGTCCAACCTCCTGGCTGTCACCATCGCCCAGAACATAGCCGGAAAGCCGCGCAACAACGACTTCAACCCCTTCTTCCTCTACGGAGATGTGGGCATAGGCAAGACCCACCTTGTGCAGGCCATCGGCATTCGCGTCAAGGAGCAGAATCCGAATGCGAAGGTGCTCTACACGACTTCGCGTCAGTTCCAGCATCTTTACACGCAGGCCGTGATGCGAAAGACGGTGCCGCAGTTTATCAACTGGTTCATGCAGATGGATGTGCTCCTGCTCGACGACCTTCAGGAGATATCGGGCATGGTGAAGACATCCGAGACTCTCTTCCCGATATTCAACCATCTTCATCAGAACGGCAAGCAGCTCGTATTCACCTGCGACCGTCCGCCGATGGAACTTGACGGGATAGCCGACCGTCTGATCGACCGATTCAAATGGGGTCTGACCGAGCGCCTGCCCCGTCCGGATGCCGAGCTCCGCAAGAAGATACTTACCTTCAAGGCCAAGAAAGACGGGCTCGACCTCCCGCCGGATGTGGTGGATTATATAGCCGCCAACGCGGTGACATCGGTGCGCGAGATTGAAGGGGTGGTGCGCGGAGTGCTTACACGCTCCATCAGCCTCAACGCCCCGATCACAGTCGAACTGGCGCGCGAGGTGATGAAGAACACCATCCAGCTTGTAGAAAAGAAGCCCGTAAACTTCGAGATGATAGTAGAGGCCACAGCCGACTACTACAAACTCAATCCGGATGCCCTTTTCTCCAAGAACCGTATGCGCGACATCAACGATGCGCGCCAGGTGCTGATGTACCTCACGCACAAACTGACCGGCCTGTCGAGCACCGTGATAGGGCGCAAGCTCAACCGTCAGCACGGCACCGTGCTTCACGGCATAGCCGCCGTGCAGGAGCGCCTCTCCGTAGTGCCCGAAATCGCCCGCGCCGTCGAAACCATCCAGGCCGCCCTCTGAATCGAAGAAATTCCCTCCCCCAAAACATATCCGATTGGGCGGGATGCACCATAGCGTGCATCCCGCTTTGCTGCATCGGTTGGACGTAAAAAAATCAGGAAATATGTGGGTTGAGTCATGGAAATTCATTAATTTTGTTTCGAAATATGCATATGCACAGATGAACAGAGGAGGCCGCGCCGTTCAATCCGTTTGACAGCCGGCTCATGATACAGTTCAGAAGCAATGTAAGGATGTAAACACTGTTGCTAAATTAAGATAACATAAGAATGCTATGAGTTTTATCGATGCAGTGAAGCAGGTATGCGATGAATTTGGTAAAGCAATCCTCTTGGAAAGCAGGGTAGTGGCAATCCTTGCCGATTACGGTGCTTTCAGAAGTGAGCCGTATAATAAATTGTTCTATAGGGAGGCGATTGCATCCGGATATATTAAAAGGTTAATCTCAACTGACGGTAGTGTGCGTGCCGGCAGTATATTTACGTTTATATCTGTATCCGGGTTTGATCAGGATAAGGTGCAGGCCTTTCAGTCGGCAATTTACAAATGCTATCACGGAAAAGCTATGCCGAAGCCTAAACTCTCTGCCCAAAAGGCGAGTAAGGGAAACAAAAAGGAAGAAATAGAACCCACGGTGAAGAAAACGTCTAAGGCTACCACTACTAAGAAGGCAACTGTGAGTAAGGGAAAGTCTGTGGCAACTAAGGAGCAGGCTACAGCAGCGAAGACTAATACACCAGCTACGACAGAGGCAGAAAACAAGGGTACATCCACGAAAACTACGAAGAAACCCTTAAGACGTATGCCGCTGTCAAAGGTATGTTATATGAGTGTGCCGCTGGGAAGTGAGTATGCAGCTTTCGATGATGCCCTTCATTGTAGAGGTGCGTTGATCCGCAAAAGAGGGCAGGATTTTATCGGGTTCATGCTTAAAGACTATCTATATGGTCGGGATGCGAACATTCTGCTATGGCGCGATGCTAATTCGGATGCCGTTACCGGTATCACTGTCGAGATTCTGACGGGATTGACTATAGAAAAATTCCGGGTAGAATTCACACAAAAGATTGTAAAGCTGTATGAACGTAAATATGGAGATGGATATCGTTCGACATATTTATCAGCCCACGGCGACCGCCGATACGTCTGGGATTTGGGAGATGTGGAAATCTCGGTCACTGATTGTCATAAGCAGACGGAAATCAGTTACATAATGGTGACTGATGATAATAGGGAGTCGGTAATGAAGCGCAGGGAAACGGAAGAGATGCGTTGGCTGGAGGAAATAAATAAGCGAAAGTTGCAGGAGCTAAGAATGCAAGGCGCAGAGCGTCTGAAAGCTCGTCGACTGTATGAAGATCTTTGACGTACAGAACTTGAACGGTACGTATAGGGGTGTGATAGGTTGGCAATACAAAAGTAGGGAGCAAACGCCGAGGATTGGTGTTTACTCCCTACGTGATTTGTATGTGCGGGAATCAGATCAGGGCGGCTTCGACGAGAAGGGGGAGGAGGGTGCGGCGCGATTCGAGGCGCGGACTGTTCTGCCAGAATTGACGGAGTGAGGAGGAGAGCACGCTGTGGGTGTAGCGCTCGGGATCGAGCATCACCACGCGGCGGATAAGCTGCACGGCTTCGGCATATTCCTCTTCGGCGGCATGAGCACAGGCAAGAAGCAGAAGATCGTCAGACATTTCAGAAAGTTCATCGATGTCAGGAGTATCCTCGGCTGCAGTCGAACCCAAAGACGAAGCGGCAAGCATCATCTCTATGTCGGCACGGCGCGCCGACAGGATCTCGATGGCCTTGCGGTAATCCTTGCAGGCAAAGGCGAAGCGCGCCGACAGCGAGAGGGTGGAGGGAGCGTCGGGAGCCATATATTTCAGACGGCTAAGACGCTTCTCCATAGTCTCATGATCATCGACATTGAATTTCAGCATCATGTCGAGCCACATCGGGATATTCTCTTCCAGATCAATCCCGGCATCAATCAGACGGTCGAGCGCATCGATTTCGGTATTAAACTCATAGCACTCCTCGGCCATGGCGCGAATGCGTCGCAGCAGCCATACATCCGTATCCTCAGTCAGCGAATCGGCCTTCATGTAGCATTCCAGAGCATCGTGCTTGCTGTCGTCCTTCTCATAGCAGTAGCCTAATTTCTGCAGCAGAAGCGAAGAGGGGGTATCCTCACGCTCAATCAGCAACTGATATATCTCGGCGGCATCCTCATAGTTACCCTGATGGAAATAGGTCTCACCGAGAGTATGCAGGATTTCATCTTCCGACATCATCGAGCCGATGAACGGGATGGTTATAATGCCAAGAGGGCCGTCGAAAGGATTCTTGAATTCCCGACGCAGACGGAAATAATTGAAAAAACGGAACAGGACGCGTGCGTAATTGATTACTTCCAGATCAAAATCCGGTTCATCGGAATGCAGGCTCATATCGTCGAAATCCACCTTCATCTCCTCCGAGCCCGCATCAAAGGCACCGGTCATCATATCCTTCGCGCCCTGCGGGAGGCGTGACAGATTGAGCACGAGCGCATACTTATCGGTATCGCACATCATGGCCGTATTCGGCATACGCGCCAGGATGTCGATAAGATGTTCGTGCAGCCCTATGCGTGCGGCCTCCCACGGCTCGAAAGCGCGAAACCAGGTGTCGATATCCTTGAAAAAGAAATGCGACGACAGCTGGCCGTACATCGGGAGCATCATGTCGGCCCCTTTCTCCTGCATGTCGTGCAGCCGGCGCAGTTTCTTTTCTATGCCCGACTCGCGCATCAGGCGTTCCCATTCAGGGTTGGCCTGCAGTTCATCGATCGAGATCGGGCGATCCTTATCGATGTTTATGTTTTTCAGGAAATCCTTACCGAGCGTATTGAGCCCCGGGATAATCTCATGCTGTATCTTATCAGCCAGCAGCAGGCTGCCCTGAGTCTTCACTATGGCATATATCACTTCGCGTAGCCGCAGATAATTGGAGGGGTCTGGGAGCCATGATGCGAAGCGTTGCTGCAGCATGGGGTCGTCCTCCGCCAATTTCCTGTGCATTTCAAGAGCGAGCACCACCCCGACGAGGGCATGGGCGCGGATGCGCTGGTCGGCCGTGCGCTCCTCGATGTCGAGCAGGGCGGTAAGTTTGGCAGGATCATAGTTGCCGAGCAGCCCCATGACCAGAGCCGACACGATAATGGTGCGCAGCCCGTAAGCTATGTCAGAGTCGACGGCCACATTTACAGCCGGCTCAAGTTGACGTGTGGACGTGGCCACAGGGAGAGTCCAGAGATAAGAGAAAATATCCTTCAGGGCCCGGTCTTTCTCATTGAGCAGCTGGCGTGCGGCTTCAGTAGGCTTGCCGTCGGCCCCATATACGCCAGCTAACTGGAGCGATGCATCGGCAGAGATGTAGCGTCCCAGCGCATCGGCAAAGTTGAGGTTGCTGAAGCGCACCGACCGGCGCGTCGAGGCATAGAGCGAAGAATCGTCGGCCAGACAGCGGTCGTCGAGGAGATTGGCAGTGATGGCATACAGCCGTTGGGAGAGGTCGCAGAAAAGTTTTTCGCGGGCAGGGTCCGGTGCCCCCTCGGCAAGGTAGCGGAGCATGAAGGAATAACTCTGTTCGATTTGCTGCAGCGCGTCGAGCGTATCGGAGAGTCGCTGCTCCGCGGCATACTGCCGCACCAGGCTGATGGCCTCATGCAGCGAATTGCCGGAGATCAGCTTAAGCGCCTGCTTCAGATATTCTGTATTGTCAAGTGATGGCATATATATGTATGTCTGTTATAAATATCTATCGGGGTAGTGATGGCAAAACCGGGAGAGGGGAGAGGCAGAGGTGCGGATGTCGCACCGACTGCCCTGCAAATATATAACAAATCCCGCGCCAAAAAAATAATATCGGCTGTAAAGATGAAATGCAAAGAAAAATTTGTAAATTTGCGGATTGAAATCAAAATAGTGATCTGATATGGTAATACAACGTTGGCAGTCAGTGCTGCTGCTTGTGGCTGTGGTGATGATGGGGCTATTCTCCTTCATGTCGCTCGGTCAGGTGCAGACGGCTGATTTCTCCTACAATTTCACTGCCCTCGGCCTTTGTCCGGAGGGTATCCCTACCTCCGGCGAGACACCGGAATGCGTGTCGACCTGGTATCTTTTTGCAGTGTCGCTGCTTTCAGGGCTGCTTTCGCTCGTGGCGATATTCACCTTCAAGCAGTACAAGCTTCAGAAGCGTATGTGCTTCCTGACCATGCTGCTGCTTTGCTGTGTGATCTGCATATCCGCCATCATCGGCTATAATACGATCGATGGAGCGAGTGTAAGCTGGTCGTCGATTGTATGCGCCCCGTTCATCTCTCTCATAGCAGTGATAATGGCCGAACAGCGCATCGTGGCCGACCACCGGAAGATTCAGGCCGTCGACCGCTTCAGAGACTAAAAACATCGGAGAAGCTTCCCCGCCAAAATATGAAACATCAGCGGGAAAGTAACGGCAACCGAAAATATACACAACCCCATATACCTGTACAGGCAAGAGCCGGCACCGACACGGTCTGCATGTCGCCAACCGTACCCCCCGGCGGGGACACGCATAAACAAATGGCGTGCGCCTCTATGGCATGTAGCCGAAGAATCAACTCCGTCGGAGGCAAGGCTCGCAAATAAGACTTATGGCAAAAGAACTCAAGAATCTGACCAAACGTTCTGAGAATTATTCACAGTGGTACAACGAACTGGTGGTGAAGGCTGATTTGGCCGAGCAGTCGGCAGTGCGCGGCTGCATGGTAATCAAACCCTACGGCTATGCCATCTGGGAAAAGATGCAGCAGACGCTCGACCGCATGTTCAAGGCTACCGGCGTACAGAACGCCTACTTCCCCCTGCTGATACCCAAATCCTTCCTATGCCGCGAGGCAGAGCACGTGGAGGGATTTGCCAAAGAATGCGCCGTAGTGACCCACTACCGCCTCAAGAACGACCCCGACGGAAAGGGAGTCGTGGTAGACCCCGCCGCACGCCTCGAAGAGGAACTCATAGTGCGTCCCACATCCGAGACCATCATCTGGGGCACCTATAAGAACTGGATCCACTCATGGCGCGACCTGCCGGTGCTCTGCAACCAGTGGGCCAACGTGATGCGTTGGGAAATGCGTACCCGCATGTTCCTGCGCACAGCCGAGTTCCTCTGGCAGGAGGGACACTGCGCCCATGCCACAGCCGAAGAGTCGGAAGCACGCACAGTGCAGATGATCAACCTCTATGCCGACTTCGCCGAGAAATACATGGCCATGCCCGTGATACAGGGTGTCAAGACCGAATCGGAAAGATTCGCCGGCGCACTCAACACGTATACGATCGAGGCCATGATGCAGGACGGCAAAGCCCTGCAGAGCGGCACATCGCACAACCTTGGCCAGAACTTCGCCAAGGCTTTCGACGTGACATTCGTTAACAAAGAGAACAAGCCCGAACTCGTGTGGGCCAACTCATGGGGTGTGTCGACCCGACTCATGGGTGCGCTTATCATGACCCACTCCGACGACAACGGTCTGGTGCTCCCGCCCCACCTCGCCCCGATTCAGGTAGTGATAGTGCCCATCTACAAGGATGCCGACGGACTGAAAGCCATATCCGAAAAAGTGCTCCCCCTGGTAGAAGAGCTTAAGGCCAAGGGTATCAGCGTGAAATTCGATGATGCCGACAACAAGCGTCCCGGCTTCAAATTCGCCGACTACGAGCTCAAGGGTGTGCCGGTGCGCCTGGCTCTGGGTCAGCGCGACCTGGAGAACGGCACCGTCGAACTGATGCGCCGCGACACACTGGAGAAAGAGACTGTGGCATTCGAGGGTATCGCCGGACATATCGAGGTGCTGCTCGAAGACATACAGAACAATCTCTTCACAAAAGCCAAAAACTTCCGCGACAGCATGATCTTCAAGGTAGATACCTACGAAGAATTCAAGGAGCAGATCGAGAAAGGGGGCTTCATACTCGCGCACTGGGACGGCACTCCCGAGACCGAAGAGCAGATCAAGGCCGAGACCAAGGCCACAATCCGCTGCATACCTCTCGAGGGTGGCGATGAGACTCCCGGAGTCGACATGATCACAGGCAAGCCCTCGCCGCGCCGCGTAATCTTCGCCCGC
Organism: uncultured Porphyromonadaceae bacterium; assembly: GCA_947176605.1. Classification (GTDB taxonomy): domain Bacteria; phylum Bacteroidota; class Bacteroidia; order Bacteroidales; family Muribaculaceae; genus Lepagella. The sequence goes on along the minus strand of CAMWRH010000009.1, from coordinate 46,071 downwards.
TCTTATTGATGGTCTGCACAAAAGCGGACTGACACATATCCTTGACGTGAAGGATTCATATGACCGATAGAAACGAAGGGTCGCCGGAAGCCTGCAGGCTGTCCGGAGACCCTTCGCTCCCATTATCAGGGAGTTGACCTCCCCAATATCCATAAACCCCAACATCCACCTGCAACCATGAAACCGCACACACCGCTGCTCTTATCGGCCACTATGGCCGTGGCCGGACTGACCGGAGCCTCGGCAGCCCCCCTCACAATCGATGATTACTGCGACATCAAGACCGCCGCTCCCGCCTCGGTAAAAGAGATGCGTCCGCTGGCCGATGGCCAGACATATGCCTGTATCTCCGATGATGAAAAGACTATCGACGTATACAGCTACAAGACCGGCAAGAAAGTAAGCACCCTATTCAGTGTCGACAACATAGCCGGCGCGCTGAAAATCGACGAGTTCGACGGTTACGCCCTTTCGGCCAACGAAAAAAAGATACTGCTCTGGAATGAGACGGAGACCATCTACCGTCATACTTTCCGGGCCCAATACTATGTATACGATGTGGCGCGCCGCACTCTGGCACGCGTATCCGATGCCGGAGCACAGCAGGGAGCAATCCTTTCGCACGACGGCCGCATGGTGGCCTATCAGCGCGGCAACAACATCTACATCGCAAATCTTGATTACGGCACTGACGTGGCCGTCACCACCGACGGCGAACTGAACCGCGTCATCAACGGCACACCCGACTGGGGATACGAAGAAGAATTCGGCATACTCAACACGATGCGCTGGAGTCCCGACGACAAGCGACTCGCATTCATCCGCTTCGATGAAAGCGAAGTGCCTGCCTACAGCTTCGATGATTACAGATCATACTGCGAAGAAGATCCTTTGGGCGACCTTTATCCCACTCCTTATACCTACAAATATCCGCTGGCCGGATTCCCCAACTCCCGCGTCAGCGTGCTCTGCTACGAGACCGACTCGCGCCTGACCAAGACGATGGACCTTCCGATAGGGGAGACCGACTATGTCCCCTCCATGGAATTCGACGGAAAAGGGGAGAATCTCATGGTGATGCTGCTCAACCGCGACCAGAACCATCTCGACCTCTACAAAGTGAATCCCGGCAGCACCACGTCGCAGCTGATACTCACCCAGACGTCAAAAGCATGGCTCGCCCCGGATTGCTATCAGATGGTAGACTACGGCGACACTGATTTCGTGATCGGCAGCGACGAGTCGGGCTACCGCCATCTCTACATCTACAACTACAACGGAGTGCTGCAGCGTCAGCTCACCAAGGGCGACTTCAACGTGACGCAATACTACGGACGTGACGTAAGCAAAGGATTGCACTACATACAGACCACCTCACTCGGAGCCATCAACCGCACCGTGGCCAGTGTAGATGCCAAAGGCAATCTCAAATTGCTGCATGGCGAGGAGGGGACGGAAAACGCTTGGTTCAGCCGCGACTTCTCCTACTATCTGCGCAGCTACTCGAGTGCCACCACTCCAACACGCTATGCCATCTATACGGCATCGGGCAAGCAGGTGCAGCTCGTAGAGGGGAATGAAGCCTATGCCGCCCGCTATGCCGATGCTCCAAAGATGGAATTCCTGAAAGTGAAAAACGCCGTAGGGGAGGAGATGAATGCCTATATCATAAAGCCGGCCGACTTCGACCCGTCGAAGCGCTATCCGCTGATGATGTACCAGTATAACGGACCTGACTCCCAGGAAGTGCTCAACCGCTGGCGTATGGAAGGGATCTTCTATGTAGCCTCGCAGGGGTATATCGTGGCAGCCGTAGACGGTCGCGGCACAGGCAACCGCTCCCGCGCGTGGGCCCACTCCGTATACTGCCGGCTGGGGCAGGACGAGACCGCCGACCAGCTGGCCGGAGCCGAATACTTCGCCTCACTTCCCTATGTGGATGCAGAGCGCACATCCTGCTTCGGATGGAGCTACGGCGGCTACATGACCCTGATGGAACTCAGCGATCCGCGCTGCCGGTTTAAATGCGGCGTATCGATGGCTCCTGTCACCGACTGGCGCCTTTACGACTCCATCTATACCGAGCGCTACATGCTCACCCCCCAGCAGAACAAAGCGGGCTACGATGCCGCCTCCGCCCTGGAACGTACCGGGCAGATGACGCGCCGCCTGCTGATCATGTCGGGTACGAGTGACGACAACGTGCATTACTACAATACGCTCAAATACACGTCGAAACTCAACTATGAGGGTCATGCGGTGTTCGACATGATGTCGTATGCCGGATTCGAGCACAGCCTGCGCATGTGCAACGCCCGCGCACGCCTCTTCGCCAAGCTTGTAGACTTCCTCGACACCCACCTCCGCGACTGACCGGCGCCCCGCCCGAAATATATTCCGCTCCCCGCCATGCCGACACCGGTATGGCGGGGAGCCTTTTCACAACCGAAGAGATAAGGCGCCCCGACTCCGGAGGAAGTGTTAAAAGGATAATGAACCGAAAAAAAGTGGCGGAAAAAGTTTGATTACTCACATTATTGAACTAAATTTGCACTGTAAAAGAGATAGCGTGGCCTTTAGGCTCACATTGACTCTCCTATGTATCTCACATGTGTTACATCATATGATCCGGAGACCGTATCCGCCTTCAACTCTCTCGTTGATAATCAGGTGGATAATCTCCGCATCCACCATAATACATCCGGGCATGCCGTCGTCATGAGCGATGCCCGGCCATAATAACCTGCTGATGGACGATTTAAGAAGAGTAAACAGTGTGCAATTGTACACATTCTGGAAGAACCTGTCGTTGGGGCTGCTTGTGATAATAGCCCTGATGGCATTCTCGCATATATTACCCTTCTATGCCTCTCCTATCATAGCCTTCCTGTCGGCAGCCGTGCTCTACACGATGCTCTACAACAATAAGATGAGAGCCGAGAGCGGCTGCCTTGTAGTGGTATACACGCTGCTGTACTGTGTGATCAACTATACGATAGTCACCGTAGTGTTGAGCATCCTCACGATATGGCATATAGTGGATCTTCCTACGGAATTCCTTTTTCTCAACGACCCCTACATCCCGTCGCTGCTGATGAATCCGGTGTGTCTGATCACATGTGTGGTGCTTTACCTCCGCAGGCGCAGCATCGGTATCTGCAAGGAGTGCCGCCTGAGGGCCGATGGCCTTTACGAGCGCGGTAAGGCAGGTTCCATATTCAGATACGAGGCTTATTTCCAGATACGCAATCTCATATATCTCTTCGGCTTCCTGACGGCTGCCGTTTGGGCATACTATGAGTTCGTATACATCAAGCTCTCGCTCAACTCACGCGACTACTACGTCTTCACCTGGCTCAACATCATAGCCTTCGTGCTTGACGAGCTGTATTTCGTGGCAAGATACTACAACCTCTACCTCGACCTTAAGGAGAATGATGAAATCATCACCCAGGAAGAACTGCAGGACATGACGGCCAAGACCTATCTGCGCTATTACGTGATATGCGGCAATAAGATTTATCTTGATCCGCGTTCGATAGTGCCGGGAGCCGAATATAAGGAAGTGCTTGACACGCCGTTTGTCACGAAGCGTTCTGTCAACGGTATCCCGATACCGGAGGTGCGCAGCGTGATACGCCGTCTTACCGGCTCGGCCAATGGCGAACTTCGCTTCTTCTACGGGCGTCGCAGCGCTGATCTGAGGAATCACTCCGTGTTGCGCTACTTCTACTTCCTCGACGGGAGCCCGGAGGATTATACGGATATGCCTGTGGACGGAGAATGGGTCGACTTTGAGGATGTGAAGAGATATTACACCAATACGCCCGGCAAATTCTCTCCGATGGCGGTAGGAGACTTGTCGCGTCTGGCCACCATAATCCTGACCGAAAAGATCTACGACGAAAACGGGCGCCGGAAAATCCGCCTGAAGAGTTATAATCCCACCTTCAATCTTGACGATGTGCGCAATTCCAAGCTCGACTTCCAGGACGACAAGTGGATGAAAATCGCATTGTTCAATTCCGATACTCCCTTCTATCGGGTAAAGAAGCTCTTCAGAGGTAAGCCGAAGGTAAGATGACAATGCCAATTGCCTCATGGCGCCCATGCGGCATGCACCCAATCCCCCCCCCACACAGACTCACAGCGTATGAAATACGAATCAATAGCGATCGCCGGTCCCACGGCATCGGGAAAGACACAGAAGGCCGTGGCAATAGCCGCGGCCTTTAATGGTGAAGTGATAAGCGCCGATTCGCGCCAGGTATACACAGGGATGGACCTGGGAACGGGCAAGGATCTTGAAGAGTACGGCAAAGTGCCGTACCATCTGATAGATGTGGCTCCGGCCGGGAGCAAATACAACCTCCATATGTATCTCCGCGATTTCCGCCGGGCATATGCCGACGTGATGTCGCGCGGACATCTACCGGTGGTGTGCGGTGGGAGCGGCATGTATCTTGAAAACGCATTAGGAGGGATGATTCTGCCCGAAGTACCGGAAAATACTGAATTGCGCGCCGCGCTCGAGGGGAAGACGCTCGAAGAGCTCACCGAGATGCTCAGCCGGATGAAGACGCTGCATAACGTGACAGATGTGGATACGTGCAAACGTGCCATACGAGCCATAGAGATACAGCAGTATTACATACAGCATCCCGATGAGGCTCGCTCGGCGGCTAAAGAAGGCGCCACGCCGTTGCGTACACTTATCATAGCCCTTGACATACCGCGCGAAGCACGCCGGCATAAAATCAGCAGCAGGCTTGAGCGCCGCATACAGAACGGAATGCTTGATGAAGTGCGCCGTCTTCTTGACAGCGGCATACCGGCCGACGACCTGATATATTACGGACTGGAATACAAATTCCTTACCCTTCATCTCACGGGCCACCTTACCTACGACGAGATGCTGCACGGGCTCGAAACGGCCATACACCAGTTTGCCAAGCGCCAGATGACGTGGCTGCGCGGCATGGAGCGACGAGGGTTCATCCTGCACTGGCTCCCCTATGACATGCCCGATGCCGACTTCATCGAGGCTGTGCGGCGCCTGTACGAAGCCTGACGGCCGGCGCTGCGGTCGGCTTAAGCAGTCGGGCTGCCCGGATGTCGGCGCCTCCCGCTCTTCCTTAGAGTGGCGGCATAAAGCGGGATAAAGTGTAATGCGGCCAACAAGGAGTGTAATGCGGCCAACAGACCCGGAGGAGAATACGCACCAATGCGCACTGATGGGGAAAAAGATGGGTATATGATGTGTAATGATGTTGTGAAACATAGTTTTTGAATAGGATTGAATTGAGATTATTGGTAAATTTGCAAAAATTTGTTTATGTGACTGTCACAGTCCTACTTAACTGTGGCAAATAGTACATCTGGGGCTATTAAATATAGACATCTACTATAAATTATTAATAATTCTTACATGTTATCCAAAAATTTAGCCATGACACTTCTGGCGTTGTCGGCTACGGCGGTGACGTATGCGGCGGGGTATGATGCCACGCTTAGCAGCCAGCCATCTCCGGCAGTCAGCACAAAAGCCCTTGAAGTGACCATTCAGACCCGCGACATGGGGTCGGAGGTGTATTGCTACACCTGGTGTGCGAATGTCAACGGCACGGAAGTGGCGCCCTTCACATGGGATGGCGCGAACACCGAGAAATTCCGCATGACAGGCAGCGGTGGCACTTACACACTGTCGATTCCCGACATCCAGGCCTTCTACGGCCTGACAGATGCCCAGCTCGCCGGCCTCACCAAACTCGGCTTCATCGCCAAGACAAAGAACGGCGAACAGACCAACGACGTATTCCTTCAGGTAGAGCAGGGGCGCCGCGATGTATACGGTGGCGGCGAAGGTACACTTTCGAACCCCTACATCCTCTCTACGGAGGAGCATCTTGTGGAGTTTGCCTCAGAATCGCGCGACTGGGCCGCTGATGTATACGTGCGTCTTGACGCCGACCTCGACGGGTCGCTCCTGGCCGCACCGATAGGAAGCACATCGACCCCCTATCAGGGTCACTTCGATGGTGCGGGCCATACGATCAGCAACGTTTCGCTCAAATCCAACACACTCGGAGGCGCTACCGGACTCTTCGGAGTGCTCCGTGGCGGTGAAATCACATCGCTCGGTGTGACCGATGCAGCGGTAGAGGGTGTCAACCATGTCGGCATCCTGGTAGGTAAAGCCGAAAGCGGAAAGATAGAGCGCTGTTTCGCTACAGGCGCTGTGACGGGCAATTCAATCTGTGTCGGCGGTCTGGCGGGTGAGAATATCGGTGCGATCATCAGCGACTGCTATGCAGGAGTCAACGTCAGCAACAGCGACGACTACGCCACCGGTGGCATCGTGGGCAAAAACAGCGGCACCGTACGCAATGTATATGCCACCGGCGAGATCGCAGGCCTGGATTACGTGGGAGGTATCGTGGGAGCCAACTACGGCACTGTCAGCAACTCCGTGGCCATCAATGCCAAAGTGAGCGGCAACTATGATTACGCAGCCCGTTTCGGCGGCAACGACAATGCCCGCAACATCTCGTCCCACAATCACAGCTGGGATCTGATCGCCAATGGTTCATCTGCCGATTGGACTGCCCACGGCGACCATGCCGAGCTGCATTCGGTAGGAGCGTTGGCCGACTTCTCTACATTCAAGTCGATGACTAACTGGGATTTCGACAACGTATGGGAATGGGTAGACACTACGAATGCCCGATACCCGGTGTTGCGTGGTCTGGAAAATCAGTCATGTGTGCATCCCACAGCATTCACCACCATCCTGACAAGTGTGGAAGAGATGATCGCATCGGAGCGTATCCGCGTAAGTGTAGGCCCCAACCCCTTCGACGGCTATATTACGGTGAGCGCCAGCGAAGGGCTCGCCTCGGCTGAACTTTACAGCATGGGAGGCTCGCGTGCGGCTTATGCCGAGGCAGCGGCAAATGACTCGGCAATCACACTGACAGCCGACGGTCTTACGGCCGGTGTATACGTACTCCGTGTATCAACCGTCTCCGGACAGGTATATTCATTTAAAGTCAGCAAGAAATAACCACACCCCCCCCGACATCCGACAATGACAACAATCAACAACCTGCGCACCCTGTGCGCTACAGCCGCCATCGTAGCGGCCTCCGGAATCGGGTGTATGGCAGATGATGCCAGCCTGAACCGTCTGGAGATAAAGTCAGGTGGAGTCAATCTTCTTCCCGACTTCAAGCCTACTGTGACAAGTTATGAGATCGAACTGGGTGAGGATGCAGCCTCTCTGGCCACATTCTCGGCAGCCCCGGCATCGAAGACCGCCGTGGTGGACATCACCATCAACGGCACTCCCTACACCAACCACACCCTCGGGCAGCTTCGCGGCGGCGAGAATGTGATTGCCTACACGGTGCGCGACGGAGCACAGAGCAAGACTTACACCATAACGCTGCGCAGCCCCGAAGTGGTGCGTGAGGATTACTTCACATGGAAGAACGCCAACATCTACTTCGTGCTAACCGACCGCTTCTATAACGGCGACCAGAGCAACGACGAGAGCTATCACCGCAAGAAAAAGGCGGGTGGCTCGGATGTGGCCACTTTCCACGGCGGCGATATCAAGGGTCTGACCGAGAAACTTGACTATCTCGACAAACTCGGTGTAAATGCCATCTGGATCACCGCCCCCTACGAGCAGATGCACGGCTGGACCGGCGGCGCCAACGACGCCTTCCCGCATTACGCATTCCACGGCTACTACACGCTCGACTGGACATTCATGGACCGCAATATGGGCACCATCGACGAGATGCGCCAGTTTGTGACCGAGGCGCACCGCCGCGGTATCCGTGTGGTGATGGACATCGTGCTCAACCATACGGGGTATTGCACCCTCGACGACTGTCTCGACTATGACTTCGGCAATTTCTACGGCACGCCGGCCCTCGGTTGGGTGCCCGACTCCGCTCCCTACACAATGTGGAGCGAGCAGAACGCCATCTCTTTCAATGCCGATACGCAAGGGAAGTGGGGCGACTGGTGGGGCCCGTGGGTACGCGCCTTCGGCGACCGCTCATGGGGCACATCGGCCGGTTACGTAGTGCCCGGCGGCGACGACAAGACAATGTCGCTTTCAGGTCTGCCCGACGTGGTGACGGAGCGCACGCAGAGTGTGGAAATCCCCGCCTTTCTCGCCCGCAAATGGGCTGACGAGAAAGGTGGCGACTACGATCTCTACCGCCTTCCCAATATAGATGACTGGCGTGTAGGTGGCAAAGGCGCACCTGCAGATTACGTAATCAACTGGCTCGCCGCATGGGTGGAATACTTCGGTATCGACGGATTCCGCTGCGACACTGCAAAGCATGTGGAGCTCTCACGCTGGAACCAGCTCAAGACCGCCTGCAAGAGCGCTCTCGCCGCATGGCGTGCAAGCGACCGCGCCGATGAATATGCCAAAAACTGGACCGACGACTTCTGGATGACAGGCGAGTGCTTCGGCTGGGATCACGGCGACACCGGCTACTTCACGCAGGGCGGTTTCGACTCGATGATCAACTTCGCCTTCAACGGCACCGAAGGTGGCACAGGTCGCACTCCTTCGGTCGATGACTGGAGCTACTACGCCAACTTCTGCAACGGCGGCACTCCGCGTCAGGTGCTCAACTATGTGTCAAGCCACGATACAGGTCTGCACCGTCCGGGCGACCAGAAGAATGTGGCCACGATGCTGCTGCTCTGCCCCGGTGGCGCTCAGATCTATTACGGCGATGAGACGTCGCGCCCCACAGTCAACGGGCAGGGAGATGCCGGAATGGCAACCCGCGGTGACTTCAACTGGGATGCCGAAGATAATGACGTCAACCTCCACTGGCAGAAAATCGGACAGTTCCGCCGCCGCAACCCGGCGGTAGGTGCCGGTACTCAGACTTCGCTCGGTGCCGATACCTACGGACGTAAATTCTCCGAAAACGGCTACTCCAACGCCGTTGTGATACGCCTCAATACCTCGGCCGGACAGACCTATACCGTAAGCACAGGCGACTGCTTCGCCGACGGCACTAAAGTGATGGACGGCTACAACAGCGACAACACTGCCGAGGTAAGCGGCGGCCAGGTGACTCTCACCGCTTCCGGTCCGGTGCTCCTTATCGAGGAGTACGGTTCGACAGGTGGCGGCGGCGGTTACGTGCCTCCGGTACCCACTCCCGTCAAGCCCAATGTGACGGCGTCTCCGGCCGACGGCACGGTGTTCACAGGCAATGTGACAGTGACACTCTCAGTGACTCCCGCCACTGACATATACTACACCCTCGACGGAAGCACTCCCTCGGCGGCCTCTACCCGCTACACTTCACCCATCACACTGACCTCCACCACTACGGTGAAGACCTATGCCGCCACCGATGCAGGCGCCGTAATCAAGAACTTCACCTATACCCTCAAGGAGCAGGGTGGCGGCGATGAAGGTGACGACGATGACGACAACGGTGATGACAATGACGACAGCAATGCCGTCTGCGCATACTATGTCAACTCCACCAACTGGCAGACTCCCTATGTATGGGCGTGGACTGATGCCCAGAACTGCACCGTAGCCGGAGAGTGGCCCGGCGACCCGATGACCCAAAAGAACGGTGTATGGTACTGGGAAGCCCCCGAAGGGATGACTCCCGACTTCATCATCTTCAACAACGGCAATCAGGGTGACCAGACTGCCAATCTTGACTTTGTAAGCGGACACACTTATCAGCGCGACGGTTCGCACTCGCTGGTAAGCTACGGCCCTCAGAAGCCCTCGATCACCGTATCGCCCAACGGCGGCACGATGAAAGGAAGCGGCCTTATCAGCGTCAAGATAGGAAATGAGGCTAAGACAGTAGCCGGCTCGTTCAACGGCAAGAGCGTGACTCTGGCCGACGGCACCACTTCGCTCAAAGTGAGCGACTATCTGGCCGACGGCGAGAGCGCCACATTCTCCATCACCGCCTCCAATGCAGCCGGACAGTCCGAATGGTCGGCCACATTCAGCCGCGATGATACCGAACCCGTATACACCCTTTCGGGCGACTGGCGCGAGCTTTCGATCTATCAGATCATGGTGGGTTCGTTCCAGCACGGTGAGGGGGGTGCCTCAGGTTATACCGACATGTGGGGTCCGGAAGGGCACCGCAAAGACGGCAATCTGCGCGGCATCATCAACTCCCTCGACTATATCAAGGATCTCGGCATGAATGCCATCTGGATGACACCCATCTTCGATTCCACCAATGGCAACGGCGGCGAGAAACTGCAGGCCACCGGTTACTTCTGCACCAACTACTTCAAGGTCGACCCGAAATTCGGTACCGAAGAGGAATTCGACGAACTGGTGCGCACCGCCCATGAGAAGGGTATCTACGTGATACTCGACGGCGTATTCGGCCATCATGGCGGCGTAAGCGAGCCCTCTCCCAACGGCAACCGCATCGACAGCACTACTGCCACCAACGTGCGTGGCTCCGACTCGGGCAACATCTCTTATCCCGCATCTCTGGAATACTTCAAGGAAGTGGTGCGCTACTGGATGGAACGCGGAGTCGACGGCTGGCGTCTCGACCAGTGCTATCAGGTATATCAGGGTGGCCATAATTACTGGTACGACCTCCGCCAGGAAGTGGAGAGCGTGGCAGCCGAGCGCAAGGCGCGCGGCGAGCAGTGGGGCACACTCGGCTATATGGTAGGCGAGGACTGGACCTCGGCCGGCAACATCACCACCACACAGCAGGATGGCCTGAAGAGCGTGATGGACTTCGACGGCAAGGATAACCTTGTATACCTCAGCGATGGTGTCGGCTCGATCGGCTGGTTCCTGACCAATGACGCCGCCGGCCGCGGCTACCGCGATGCCGGAGTGAATCCCACTATCTTCCTCAGCAACCACGACACATCGCGCGTGGGCGACTTCGTGGATGTGGCAAGCGCTCCGCAGCAGCTGATGGCTCGTCATGCCGCAGTGGCCGCATATTCCGGCCCTGCCTGCACCTATTACGGTGATGAGATCGGCGACAAGAGCGGCAACGGCAATGCCGACAACAAGGCCCGCACTTCCGGCCGCCTCAGCGGCTTTACCGCCAATGAGCAGATGGTACACGACTATGTGGCCAAGGTCTTCAAGGCACGTGCCGAGAATCCGGCCCTCTGGCGTGGCACAGCAGTGAAGGATACCCAGAGCTCCTCATGTGTGAAAATCACCAAGACCGATGCCGTCACCGGCAATCAGGTGATTGTGATCTTCGCATCTGCCGACAGCAATGTATCCATCGGCGGCACCGGTACCGACCTCATCAACGGTGGCACCGTAAGCGGCACCGTGAGCGTAAAAGCCTGGGTACCGGCCTTCATCCGCATGAACTGACAAATCCTCTCCGTCATATGAAAATGCCGGGCGCTGACTTATCTCAGCATCCGGCATTATTCTTGGTGTATCGGGCGGAAAGGGGAGGAGGGTCACTTCGTCTTCAGGAACGTGATGATGTCGCGCGGAGTGAATCGTTTCCCCTTCAGCAGGATTGACGAACTGTAAATCTTGCCGGCAAAAGCCATGGCCAGCCATGCAAAGAAATAGAGCACCACTACGCTTGTGATTGATTCCCAGAGCGGTGCCGACTGCGTGATGGCATTCACCGCTCCGATTGTGGGAGAGGTGAGAGGCACATAGCCCAGCACACGCACAAAGGCGCTGCTGCCGTGATCTACGGCGTACATCCCGATATAGAAGCTGCTCATCAGAATGAGCGTAAGCACCGCCACATATTCCTGGTTCTCATTGTTCTTATCGGTCATGGCTCCGCCGGCGGCATAGAGCGATCCGAAGAATACGTAGCCGCCGATGAAATAGAGTATGCTCCACACCACCGCCATGATATAATCGTAATGCAGCGCATGGCTCAGCAGATCGCCGATCGGAAATACGAGCAGAAGGCCTATTACCAATACGGCCACGATAAGCCCCCAGAGCAGCATCTGCGTCAGTCCGACCAGTCCCACGGCCAGGATCTTGGCGAGCATCATGGTGCGTCCGGGCACACAGGTGGCCAGAATCTCCACGATGCGGTTGGTCTTTTCTGTCTTCACCTTCTGGAAAATCTGACTGCCGTACATCATGATGAACAGTGTGAGAAACACACCCATCAGCAGACCGATTCCCTGCAGCGGTGTCATTTCATCATCGTGTCCGGGCATGATCGACTCCTGCACCTTCATGGCCGAATCCGATTCAGCCATCAGATATCCCATCACTCCGCCGAAAGCCACCATCAGTACAGGCATTACCAGAGTGGCAATCCAGAACGATTTGGAGCGTATATCGGTAAGATATTCGTTGCGTATGATTAATCCTAATTGTGACATGCTTGACTCGGTTTATTCAGGTTTTTCATTGATTACGGCCTCCGTATGCCGGGCATCCTTAGCCACATCGGCCGGAGTGTCGGGGTGACGCGAGGTATACTTGATAAAGATATCGGTAAGAGAGGGGAGAGCCTCTTCGAAATGCAGCACATCACTTTGGAAAGCCACTGCATCGAGAAGGTCCATATTGCTTTTCCCCTCGGCGATACGGATTGTATAGGCATACCCTTTGCGCCAGTTGAGAGTGCGCGAGGGATTGATCTCGGTCACGATGCCGCCGTCAATCAGCGGTTGCACGGTGAGCGGCGTGCGCGTAGTGAGGATAAGCGTATTATCCTTATTGGCCTCCTTGATATTCTCGATACTGTCTTTAACGAGCAGATTGCCGTGGTCGATAAGCGCTATGTCGGAGCACATCTCCTCGATGGCCGGCATGTTGTGGGATGATAGCATAATCGTAGTGCCCCGGTCGTGGAGCCGTGCGATCAGTTCCTGAAGCAGAGCCCCGTTAATGGGGTCGAATCCGCTGAAGGGTTCATCGAGGATTACGAGTTCCGGCTCGTGTACGAGTGTCGAAATGATCTGCACCTTCTGCTGATTACCTTTCGAGAGCTCCTTGATTCGGCGGCGACGGTCGGCAGTAAGGTTGAAGAGTTCGAGATATTCAGTCATTACCTCGCGCAGCCGCTTGCGTTTGCCACCCTTAAGCTGGCCGAAGTACAGAATCTGGTCTTCGACACGCATCTTGTCGTAGAGGCCGCGCTCTTCGGGCATATAGCCGAGCAGTCCGGTGGTCTCAAGCGAAGCCGGGCGCCCGTTGATCAGCGCTTCTCCGCCATCGCTCACCATAATGCCGTTGAGTATACGCAACAGTGTGGTCTTTCCGGCACCGTTAGGGCCGAGCAGCCCGGTGATCGACCCGCGCTCCACCGAGAACGATACATCGTTCAGTGCCCGCTTGTCGCCGAAGAACTTCCGGAGTTGTCGGATTTCAAGAATATTTTCCATTATAATGTCAGTAGCGTAAATATTATGGAAGGATTAAATGAAGAATCAGTTAATGGGAATCATTCAGGGGCGAGGCGAGCAGTGCGTCAGCAGTGATGAAGGGTGAAATCATCGTGAGGAAATGATTCTTTCGCCACATTCCTTGGCGATTTCAGCACGTCGCCGCATCAGCCCCACGATCTGCAGCTGAAGGGTGCCGGTGGTCTCGGCATCAGAAGTCTGGCATTGCTCGAGCCGGGCACTCAGTTCATGCAGGCGCTGGTTAAGCAGTTCGATACGCCATTCAGCCACTGCGCGGTTTATCTTATGCGCCAGCTCCTTGGGAGAGTCATCCTGAGCGCCCGGAGTGGTAAACATTGCCGAAAGCACATGCGGGTCGTTAAGCAACTCGGTGGCCACGCGCCTCACATCGCCATCCTCATGGCTGGCAAGGAAATCGCCGGGATAATTGCGTGAAAAGTCATATATCTCCTTTTCGCGCCGAGAGGCAAGCGCCTCCTCAATGCGGCGTTCCTCACGCTCGATGTCGGCCATAGTGTTGACCTTCTCCGGCAGTTCCATGCGGCGTTGCTCCCTCTCGGCCGCCAGTGAGGCATCAAGGCGTGCCTTGAAGCTGTCAAGCCGCTCCACATATTCGTCAAGATGATTGAGCAGCACGTCGAATACCTTCCTGTACTCCGGCGTAGCAATCTCAAGATCGTGTTCATGCATCTCGTCATTGGCCATATCCGCTACGGTGTAGAGTATTTCACCTACATCTTCCGGGGCGGAGGATTCCGATTCCCCCTCGATAGGGGTAAGGTCGTCGATATTAAGCGCCACATATCCGTAGCGCACGAGATAGCGTATGATGTTGGTCTCCAGAGGTTTCATCGGATGGTCGCGCCTCTGCCGGCGCACCTCGATGGTGCGTGCCAGGGATCCTACCGCATTCCCGGCGGCAGCGTCCGGAACCTCCGGGGATTGCGGGGCGGCTTCGGAGAGAGGTGCGGCAGGCGCGGGAGCGCCGGGAGTCTGTTGGCTGTCGGGATACTCGCGCTCGGTCTGTCGGCGGGAGCGTTCGGCCTGATGCTGCCGCACGATTTCGATGCGTGCCTGTTCGACGGCACGTGCCACCGTAGCCTCATCGATACGCAGTTCGCGACTGCATTCACCGATATAGACCGTGCGCTGCACGTCATTGGGGATACATGCTATCGACCGCGCAACGCTGTTGATTACCTCCGCCTTACGCTGAGGAGAGTCGCCGATGTCGCGCATCAGCACCCTCATCTTGAAACGAATGATATCCGATGAATGCTTTTCCACATATTCCCTGAACTCCTCCGGCGTGTGGGCACGGGCAAAAGAGTCGGGGTCGTGGCCGTCGGGCAGCAGAAGCACCGACACCTGCATCTTATGGCTCAGCAGCATGTCGATGCCGCGCAGCGCGGCCTTGATGCCGGCGGCATCCCCATCGTAGATGAGGGTGATATTCTCCGTAAAGCGGTGGATCATGGCTATCTGTCCGTCGGTCAGTGCCGTGCCGGAAGATGCCACTACATTCTGCAGGCCGCTCTGCCACATTGAGATTACGTCAAGGTAGCCTTCTACCAGATAGCAGCGGTTTTGCCTCACGATTTCCGCTTTGGCCTGAAATATGCCGTACAGTTCCTGATTCTTGCGGTAGAGCACCGACTCCGGAGAATTGATATACTTGGCCGGACCACCCTTAAGGTCGCGACCGCCGAAGCCTACCACCTTGCCCGAAGAATTCATGATCGGGAAGATGACGCGACCACGGTATTTGTCGTAAAGATTACCGTTCTGCGACAGTCCGGTCAGACCGAGGGTGCGCAGGGTGTCGGTGTCGTAACCTTCGCGTTGCATCATGGGTGTGAGATGCTGTCCGGAGTCGATGGCGTAGCCGAGATGGAATTTCCGGATAGCCTCCTGCGTGATGCCGCGTCCGTAGAGGTAGCTCAGGCCGATGTCGCGCCCCTGCTGGGAGGAGGTGAGGTCGTCCTCCATGATCTGCATGGCCCTTTGGGCTGCGATCAGCAACCCCTCGCGCTCGGTGGCGGCGCGTTTCTCCTCGTCGGAGAGTTCACGTTCCTCCACTTTGATACCATACTTCTTCGCAAGATGAAGGAGGGCGTCGTGGTACGACACCCCCTCCTTTTCCATAATGAAATTTACGGGCGAGCCACCCTTGTGGCATGAGAAGCAATAGCAGAAATTACGGCGTGGGCTAACCGAGAACGACGGGGTCTTTTCATTGTGGAAAGGGCATAGCCCCATGAAATTCGCCCCACGGCGTGTAAGATGGACATAATCGCTGACCACCTCCACAATATCGGCGGCATCCTTGATGCGCTCCACGGTGGCCTTGTCGATCATGCTTTGCGTAGGTTATCGCAGATGGCGTGTATCTTTTCGTTGGTGCTCAGACGGGTGGGTACGAGGGGTAGACGCAGCTCGTTCTCAATCATGCCGAGAGCGTTGAGGGTGCACTTCACACCGGCGGGATTGCCATCGACGAAGAGGAGGTTGAAAAGTTCGGTAAACTGGAAATGCAGCGGCAGGGCCCCCTTGAAATCTCCGGCAAGGCACTTGCGCACCATCTTGCCGAATTCCTTTGGGAAAGCGTTGCCTATGACCGATATCACACCTTTTGCTCCGAGTGTCATCAGAGGGTAGGTGATGCCGTCGTCGCCGGAGATTACCTCGAAGTGCTCGGGTTTGTTCTTGATGATCTCCTCGATCTGCACGAAATTGCCGGAGGCTTCCTTCACTCCGATGATATTTGAGAAATCGCGGGCCAGACGCAGGCAGGTGTCGGCTGTCATATTGACACCGGTGCGGCCGGGCACATTATAAAGAATCAGCGGTAGCGGACTTGCGGATGCGATTGCCGCATAATGCTGATAGATACCCTCTTGCGACGGCTTGTTATAATGCGGCACGACGGAGAGGATTGCCGAGAATCCGGAGAGATCGAGATGCTGCAGGTCGTCGATGACGGCTGCGGTATTGTTGCCGCCCAGACCGAGCACGAGCGGCAGGCGCCCGGCTACGAGATTGCGGATGAAATCGCGTATCTGCTGCTGCTCGTCGCGTGAAAGGGTAGGGGTCTCGCCGGTGGTGCCCAGCACCACAAGAAAGTCGGCACCGGCCTCGATATGAAACTCCACGAGGCGGCCAAGTGCATCGAAATCAATAGTTTTGTCAGCTTTGAAGGGTGTGACCAAAGCCACTCCAAGTCCTTCAAGTATGAATCGGGCCATGAGTCTAATTCTATGTTTGAGGTGGCTCTGCATTAGGGAAGTCGGACATCGGGGGATGCGCAGACGGCAGGCCACAGGTTGTTGCAAACCCAAAATTAACAAAATTCTCCGAAGTATGCAAACATGACCAACTTCTATGCAGATTTTTTAACGGCTACGTGGAATTTGACGAAATAGTGAGGGTATGGATTTTGAAGTCAGCGCATAAATCGTTAACTTTGTAGGATTTTTAATCCCAACCAATTGTAAAGAAACGCGATGAAAACCAACGTAGCCGTATTCTTCGGCGGAAGATCTGTAGAACATGAGATTTCCGTCATTTCAGCGCTTCAGGCCATCAATGCCCTTGACCGCGCCAAATATGACATCGTGCCTATATACATATCCAAGCAGGGGCGCTGGTATACCGGCGACAACCTACTGAACGTCAATAATTACCGTAATCTCGATACCCTTGTGTCGAATGCCGTTGAGGTGTACATGCGCCCCGTCTACGGCGATTACAATCTCTACGAGGCCCGGCACAGTGGCGGCCTTTTCTCATCGAAGGCTCCAAAAGTGGTGGCCGAGCTGCATGTGGCTCTCCCCGTGCTGCATGGCACCAACGGTGAGGACGGCATATTTGAAGGTGTGCTTGAGACTATCGGCATCCCGTTTGCCGGATGCAACACCCTCTCCAGTGCCAACGGCATGGACAAGATCACCATGAAGATGATACTCCGCGAAGAGGGTATTCCGGTGGTAGACTATGTATGGTTTACCGACAAGCAGTGGATATCGGACCGGGATGCAATGGTGGCCCGGGTGGAGGAGAAGCTGGGTTATCCGGTAATAGTGAAGCCTGCCAACCTCGGATCGAGCGTAGGTATCGGCAAGGCATCCGACCGTGCCGAACTGATTGAGAAGATCAACGATGCCGAGCAGTTCTCACGCCGAATCATCGTGGAGCATATGGTGGAAAAACTTAAGGAAATCAACTGCTCCGTGCTCGGTGACGCCGATGACCATCAGAGCAGCGTATGCGAAGAGCCGATCAAGACGGGCGATTTCCTGTCGTACTCCGATAAATACATGGGTGGCTCCGGAATGCAGTCGAGCGACAAGCGCATACCGGCACAGATACCCGAAGAGACTTCCGAGCGTATCCGCAAGATGGCGGCCGACACGTTCCGTGTGCTTTCCTGCCACGGTGTGAGCCGTATCGACGTGATGATCGATGAGGCCGACGGCAATATCTATGTCAATGAGATTAATACGATACCCGGTTCGCTGTCGTTCTATCTCTGGGAGGCCACCGGCATCAGTTTCTCCGAGCTGATGGACCGCCTCGTGCAGCTGGCCCTGCAGCGCAAGCGTGAGGCCGACCGCAAGACCTTCACCTACGACCAGAACATCTTCGCCATGGGCGGCGGTACGAAAGGTGGATCCAAAGGAGGCGCGAAGGGTGGATTCTTCGGGGCCAAAGGAGCCAAATCCGGAGGCCGATGAATCACCGTCCGTCATGGCAGCCGCCATGACGCGGGCATCAAAATACAAAAGAAACAATAACGCTACACACACACTATAACCAGTATGTCTAAATTCAAAGAGCGCAACCGCCAGTTGAATCTCTCCGAGATCAACAAAGAGATGCTCGAGGCCTGGGAGCAGGCCTCACTCTTCGAGGCCAGCATGAAGGCCCGCGAAGGGGAGCCTACGTTCGTATTCTACGAGGGTCCACCCTCGGCCAACGGTATGCCCGGCATCCACCATGTGATGGCCCGTACCATTAAGGATATAATCTGCCGTTACAAGACGATGAAGGGATTCCACGTAAAGCGCAAGGCCGGATGGGATACCCACGGTCTGCCGGTGGAACTCGGCGTGGAGAAGACCCTCGGCATCACCAAAGAGGATATAGGCAAGAAAATCAGTGTGGATGAATACAATGCCGCCTGCCGCCGCGAGGTGATGAAATATACCCGTGAATGGACCGACCTTACACGCCGCATGGGGTATTGGGTCGACCTCGAGAATCCCTATATCACCTACGACAACGCATATATAGAGACACTCTGGTGGCTTCTGTCGCAGCTCTACGAGAAGGGGTATCTCTTCAAGGGATACACCATACAGCCCTATTCTCCGGCTGCCGGTACAGGCCTTTCGACCCACGAGCTCAACCAGCCCGGCTGCTACCGCGATGTGAAGGATACCACAGCAACGGCTCTCTTCCGCATACTTGACCCGAAACCGGAGATGACCGGATGGGGCGAGCCTTTCTTCATGGCCTGGACCACCACCCCCTGGACACTCCCCTCGAACACGGCACTCTGCGTGGGCCCGAAAATCGACTATGTGGCCCTTCAGACATACAACCCCTATACCGGTGCCCCCATCACTGCCGTGATGGCCGAAGTACTGGTAGGTAGCTACTTCAAGGCCGAAGGTGCCGAAGCTCCCATGGAGGAGTACAAAAAAGGGGATAAGGTGGTGCCTTACCGTGTGGTAGGAAAATGGCGTGGCGATGAACTCACCGGTATGCATTATGCACAGCTCATGCCGTGGGTGAAACCCTGCGAGCGTGTCGATGACCATGCTCCGGAGTATGTGCGCGCACAGGCTGAGGCTCATCCCGAGAACGTGTTTGAAGCCGGCACAGGGCGTTTCGTGCAGCTGGCCGACTGCGCCTTCCGTGTAATCCCGGGCGACTATGTCACTACCGAGGACGGCACGGGCATCGTGCATATCGCCCCCACATTCGGTGCCGATGACGCCAAGGTGGCAAAAGCCGCCGATGTGCCGTCGCTCTTTATCATCAACCGCCGTGGCGAAACGCGCCCGATGGTCGACCTGCAGGGAAAATACTACACTCTTGATGAGTGCGCACCCGCATTCATCGAAAAGTGTGTAGACGTCGAGGCCTACGGCCGTCATGCAGGCGACTATGTGAAGAACGCCTACGACCCCCGTTTCAACGAAAACGGAAAATATAACGAGGAGGCCGCCTCTAAGGCCGAAAACCTCGATGTGGTCCTTTCGCTCGAACTCAAGGGTGAAGGGAAGGCTTTCCGTATCGAAAAGCATACCCACAATTATCCCCACTGCTGGCGTACCGACAAGCCGGTGCTCTACTATCCGCTCGACAGCTGGTTTATCCGCACCACCGCCTCGCGCGACCGACTGATAGAACTCAACAGTCAGATCAAATGGAAACCGGCTTCTACGGGATCCGGACGTTTCGGCAAATGGCTCGAGAACCTTCAGGACTGGAACCTCTCCCGCTCCCGCTACTGGGGCACTCCGCTCCCGATATGGCGCACCGAGGATGGCAAGGAGGAGATCATCATAGGCAGCTTCAGCCAGCTCTACGATGAGATCGAGAAATCCGTAGCCGCAGGTGTAATGAGCGAAAATCCGCTGAAAGCCAAGGGATTCGTGCCCGGTGATTATTCCAAAGAGAACTATGAGCGTTTCGATGCCCACCGCCCCTATGTCGACGATATCGTACTCGTAAGCCCCTCCGGCGAACCGATGAAGCGTGAGACCGACCTTATCGACGTGTGGTTTGACTCAGGTGCAATGCCCTACGCCCAGATACACTATCCCTTTGAGAACAAGGAGCTGCTTGACAGCCGCGAGGTGTATCCGGCAGACTTCATCGCCGAGGGTGTCGATCAGACACGCGGATGGTTCTTTACGCTCCATGCCATAGCCGGAATGATTTTCGACACTGTGGCCTATAAGGCAGTTATCTCCAACGGTCTGGTGCTCGACAAGAACGGCAACAAGATGTCGAAGCGCCTGGGCAACGCCATCGATCCCTTCAACAATATCGAGCGTTTCGGATCCGATCCCGTGCGCTGGTATATGATTTCCAACTCCCAGCCGTGGGACAACCTCAAATACGACGAAGAAGGTGTGGCCGAGGTAAGCCGCAAACTTTTCGCCACACTTTACAACACCTATAAATTCTTTGCCCAGTATGCCAACCTCGATGGCTTCACCGGCGCAGAGAGTCAGGTGCCTGTGGCAGAGCGTCCGGAAATCGACCGCTGGATACTCTCGCTGCTCAATACCCTCGTAAAGGAAGTGGAGACATCGCTCGACGACTATGAGCCCACACGCGGAGCACGCGCTATCGAAGAGTTTGTCACCGACAATCTTTCCAACTGGTATGTGCGTCTGAACCGCAAGCGCTTCTGGGGTGGCGAAATGAATCAGGATAAACTGGCCGCTTATCAGACTCTCTATACGTGTCTGGTGACCGTGGCTCGTCTGATGGCTCCTTTCGCACCGTTCTTCTCCGACCGTCTGTGGCTCGACCTTACGGAGCCTGTGCGTGAGGAAGGCAAGTTCGCTTCCGTACATCTTGAGGATTTCCCGGTATACGATGCCGCCCTGGCCGATCCGGTGCTTGAAGAGCGTCAGCGTCTGGCCCAGGTGATCACTTCCTGCGTGCTGGCACTGCGCCGTAAGGTCAACCTCAAGGTGCGTCAGCCCCTGCAGACTCTGCTCGTGCCGGTGATGGATGCATCACAGCATGATGATGTGGAGGCTATCGTGCCCCTGCTCGCCGCCGAACTCAATGTGAAGGATGTGAAGATCGTGAGCAATGAAGAGAGCGGTCTCGTGAAGCGCGTGAAGGCCGACTTTAAGAAGCTCGGTCCGAAATTCGGCAAAATCATGAAGCAGCTCGGCAAAGCCATCGGCGAGATGGAGCAGAAGGATATCCTTACGCTTGAGAAGGAGGGGCAGTTTACGTTTGCCGAACTTCCCGGCCAGCCCGTGGTGACACTCGATGACGTGGAGATCTTCCCGGAGGATATACCCGGCTGGCTCGTAGGCAGCGACGGCAGTGTGACCGTGGCACTCGACATAACCCTCACTCCCGAACTGAAGAACGAGGGTATGGCCCGCGAACTCGTCAACCGCATTCAGAATATCCGTAAGTCAAGCGACTTTGAGATCACCGACCGCGTGAAGGTGACGCTTACCGACCTCCCGGAGGTGCGTGCCGCTGTCGAACAGTTCGGCGACTATATCAAGGGACAGGTGCTGGCCAACAGTCTGGAACTTGCTTCCGACGTGGCCGACGGCACTCGGCTTGATATCGATGAGCTCAAAGTAATGGCCAAGGTAGAAAGAGAATGAGCCGCAACGACATTCAACCGCTGCAGGACGGCCGGGCCGCAAGGCTCGGCTGGCTTGTGGCGGCCATCGTGACACTGGTCATCGTGGCCGACCAATGGCTGAAGATATGGGTCAAGACGCATTTCTGGTTTGGTGAGGATCTGGAGCTGACTTCATGGTTTCATCTGCGGTTTATAGAGAATAACGGATTTGCCTTCGGTCTGGAGTGGTTCAACAAGTATGTGCTCACCTTCGGCCGCATCCTGACTGTCGTATTCTTCTGCTGGTGCATGAACCGTCTGCTTCGCATGGGCACCGGACAGCGCACCGGATTCATCGTGGCTTTCGCCCTGATCATAGCGGGAGCGGCAGGAAATATATTCGACTGCGTGTTCTACGGTGAGATATTCAATAATCCGATGCCGCCGCAGGTGGCCACACTCTTCCCTACGGGCGAAGGGTATGCCTCATGGTTTGAGGGTAAGGTGGTGGATATGCTGTATTTCCCGCTTTTCTCCTTCACATGGCCCGGATGGATACCCGGAATAGGTGGTAAGGAATTCGAATTCTTCCAGTATATCTTCAACATTGCCGATGCCGCCATATCGGTGGGAGTGCTGCTGATGCTGTTCTTCTATTCGGCTGATGCCTCACGGGCGTTTGCAACTCTGTTCGGAGGGCACGAAGCCGAGGCATCTTCAAAAGCCTCCGGACGGCGTGACGGCACGAAGTGAGTGCCGGGCAACGCAGGAAGTCTCCGTAGTACGTGGAAAATGTAAACAGAATATGTGCATTTCTCAATATCATGCCGGCGTAAGCCGTATCGTGCGCCATGCATTACCGGCGTTGTCAGTTCTGTGGCTGCTCCTTGCGGGGTGCGACCGACGCCCTGACGGCGTGCTCTCCGACAGCGAGATGGAGAGCCTCATGACCGACATGATACTGGCTGACGCCTACCGTCAGACTGCCGCAGGGCGTGCGATGCCCGACAGCGTGAGCCTGCATCTTGGCGAGAGCGTGATGAAGGCCCATGGGGTGAGTTATGCCGAACTCGACAGTACCTATGCCTGGTATGCCCGTAATCTCGATGATTACTACAAACTGTATGGCCGCGTGCAGAAGCGTGTCGCAGCGCGCCGCGACCGTATCGCCGGCAACGTGATGCGTGCCGAAGGTCAGCTCGCCAACGACATATGGAGCCTGCCGCAGCATCTTACATTTTCTCCGATGGTGGCTTCGGATGCATTCGTATTCGAACTCGGCGGGGATGCCGTGAATGCCGGAGAGCGTCTGGAGTGGAAAATGCACCTCAGCGGTTACGATGAGACCTCACTGCTCCTTGGTGTGGATTATTCGGATGGGGCGGTATCGGTGATGGAGCGCACGTTCCGCAACGACCGTAAGCCCTCTCTTAGTCTTGTCACCGACACGTCACGCACAGTCAGCCGCATATTCGGCGTGCTGACCGTAGGACGACGGTCGATGCCGGTATATGCCGACAGCATCCGGTTGCTCAAACAGCCGTTTGACTCCACTGCCTACCGGAATGCATGGAGTCAACGCCGCTATCGCGGACCCGTAAGCAAGACCGCAGCCCCTTCCGTCGCCAAGACCGACAGTGCGATGGTATCTGTGCGTACTATCGGGGCCGACAGCATAAAGCAAAACGACTGATTCATCGCCCGGCTGACTGATTCACAGTCTGACTGACACTTATGTCTCACCCCAAGCATACATGGAAATATGCTTAAGCCGATTCTCATACTGTCAGCCGCCGTCGTCGGTGTGCTCATCGGATTCGCCACCGGCTCTTCGTGGCCTGTGGCGGGGTTTGTGGCGGCAGCGATAGTTGTATGGCTTACTGCATTTATGCTGCTTCGTAAAGACCGTACGAGATTTCAATCATATTCAAGGCTGCACTCTGTGTGGCCTTGTCTGCTTTGTGCAGGTCTGGGAGCCATGTCGGCATATTGGAATTCTCCCGGGCCGGAAGCGTTGCCGCTGTATGTGGAGTGCGGCATCTTCGGCAGGGTAGAGGACTCGCGGTCGCTCACCACGGCCGATCTGCTTACAGTGCGGCTATACAGTGTCACTCCTTCGGGCGGACATGAAATAGAGTGCCGCAATATAAGCGTGCTCCTGTATGCCGGAGGTGATGTGCAGCTCCTTCCCGGCGACGAGATAGCGTATCATTCCGTATTGCTCCCCAACGCTGCCGCAGCGCCGGGGCGTCCGGCATATGTGAGCCATGATATGGTGCGCATATACAGAAATGATGCGGAAGCGGCCGCATCCGGTGGGAAGAAACAGTATAGGCTAAAGCCGGGGGGATTGCGGATCGTAGGGCATAAGGATAATGTGGCCACCCTGATGTGGCAATGGCGCAACAGAATCGCGATAAGCCTTGAGAACTCATCGCTGTCGGCTGCAAGCGCCGGGATGCTGCGTGCGTTGCTGACAGGTGTAAGAAGCGGTATAAAGGAGGATGAATCCGGAGTGTTCCGAGATGGAGGCGTGGCTCATACATTGGCGGTAAGCGGACTCCACGTCGGTATAATCGCCGCGTTGCTGTCGTGGCTCACCATGCCGCTCAACCTACTGCGCAGCCGCAGGCTTCGTCTTGTAGCTGTATGTGCCGGGATATGGATCTTCACCCTATTTACCGGTCTGATGTATTCCACCTTGCGGGCGGCATTGATGTTTACGTTCGGCATAGTCGGGCGTGAGACCGGACGTCGGTCCTCGCCGCTTCATGGGGTGTGCATGGCGGCATTTCTCATAATCCTGGTGTGGCCGGAGGCGCTATGGGATGCAGGATTTCAGCTCAGTTTCCTTTGCGTAGCGGCACTGATAGTATTTGTGGAGCCCCTCAATCCCATAAGCCACCGTCATCATCCCGTCACATATAAAATGGTAAGCGCACTTCTTGTCACACTCGTGGCTACCGGCGCTACCTGGATGGTTTCGGCCCGCTACTTCGGGTCTGTGCCAATGAATTTCATGTTATGCAACATAATCGTGCTTCCGGTCATACCAGTTATCATGAGTGCCGGTATGGCCTACGTAGTGATTCTGATGTGCGGGACCGACTTTATCCTGTTGGGCAGGCTAATCGACGGCGCAATCCGGATGATCTACAGTATCCTCGACAGATTCAGCGTCCACGTAATTGACATCGAGCCATCTCTGATCAGTGTGTCACTTTGGTTTAGCGGCATTGTTATGCTGGCGATTGCATTACATTACCATCGTCCTGCAGCACGCACGTTACCCGGAGCCATGGTGCTTCCTGTCAGCCGCACCCCCGAAGACACCGTCCCCCTGCATCGCCCGACCCTCATCGCCGCCATCCTCCTCTTCCTCCTTTCACTGATAGTGATCTGACCGGAGTCTGTCCAGATATAGGGAGTGCGCTTGAAAGCCTATATACAGCAATACAGAAGAAAGGGGAAAGGTCTAAGATACATGGCTATACTAAGACGCGAATATGTTGCAAATTTTGGAATATTCGGAGAAATTCAGTATATTTGCATCTGATTTAAATAAAGGTAGAGCAAATTGACTGAATTAGTACAAGAAATAACGGCTGGACGCAATCATGATACTGAGGCGCCGGGTGATTGCAAGGGCGCCTGCAAGGAGGGTCGCGATGTAATGGATGTGGCCATACAGGGGGTGGCCGGATGCTTTCATGAGGCTGCCGCGGCGACTTACTTTGATTCGGTCGGTGCAGGGGTGAGAGCAGTGGAGTGTGAGACGTTCCATGACCTGTTTGACGCTTTGGCCGCCGACAGCCGCATGTGCGGCGTGGTGGCCATAGAAAATACCATAGCCGGGCCGCTCCTCCAGAATCACGAATTGCTGAGGCAGAGCGAAATGACCATCGTAGGCGAAACGCTGATGCGCATCTCGCATTGCCTGTGTGCCATGCCGGGCCAGACGTTAGGGGAGATCCGCACTGTCAGTTCGCATCCCATGGCCCTGATGCAGTGCGAGCGTTACCTGCGGAGCCATCCCGCGATGCGGATGACCGAGACCTTCGACACCGCAGGCGCAGCCCGCGACATAGCCCGCAACCGACTTACCGCCCACGCGGCAATATGCGGCGAATATGCCGCCCGACTCTACGGACTTCAGATCCTGGAGCGCGGCATAGAGACCGACAAGCATAACTTCACGCGATTCCTCATACTGTCGCATCCCGGTCAGCGCAACCGGTTCCTGCCTGACCCTACCGACTGCGACAAGGCATCCCTCGTATTTTCACTCCCGCACCGCAAAGGAGCCTTGGCAGGAGTATTGGCCATATTCAGCTTCTACGACCTCAACCTCACCCGCATACAGTCGTCGCCCATAGTAGGGCGCGAATGGGAATACCTCTTCCATATCGACCTCACCTTTGACGACTATGAGCGCTACCGTCAGGCCGTGGCGGCGGTAACGCCCCTGCTCAACAATCTCAGGATACTTGGCGAATATAAAGCAGCCGAATAATCCATATCTAAAACAGATATGTTGAATCATAAAGTTTCCTCATTACCGTATTCACATGATGGAGGCTGTGTCTATGCCGGGATATGGATAAGCGATGCCGACCGGAAACTGGGGAAGCATGCTGAAGGTCACGGGAATGTGGAGACGGACGGGGGAGTAATATTAATTTAAGCTACAATGAGATTATGAGTCACAGCATATTGCGTCCGGCCCGAAGGGTGGCCGATGTCAAAGAATACTACTTCGCAGGCAAACTGCGTGAAGTGGCGGCCATGAGACAGGCCGGAATCGACGTGATTTCACTCGGCATCGGAGGCCCTGACCTTCCTCCGGCTCCTGAGGTGATACAGGCTCTTCAGCAGAGCGCAGCCGATGCAGGCAATCACAGTTACCAGACCTTCAACGGTCTGCCCGAACTCCGCCGGGCATTTTCCGACTGGTATCTCCGTTATTACGGCGTCAGCCTTGATCCCGACCGCGAGATAATGCCCCTCATAGGATCCAAGGAGGGGATACTGCATCTGTCGATGGCCTTCGTAGATCCGGGAGATGTAGTGCTTGTGCCCGACCCCGGATATCCCACCTATACATCGGCCTCGCGTCTTGCCGGGGCAGAGGTCGTGGCATACCCGCTGCGACAGGAGAATGACTGGCAGCCGGATTTCGAGGCACTCGAAGCGCTTGATGCCGTAAAGGAAGGGCGTGTAAAGATAATGTGGGTCAACTATCCGCATATGCCCACCGGAGCCGAAGCAAGTGAGGAGCTATTCAGCCGACTCGTAGAGTTCGGCCGCACACACGGCATACTGATAGCCCATGACAATCCCTATTCATTCATACTGAAACCCGAAGGAGTGCGGCCTCAGAGCATTCTTGCCATCGCCGGAGCAAAAGACTGCTGCATAGAGATGAATTCACTCTCCAAAAGCCATAACATGGCCGGATGGAGAGTGGCCATGATGGCCGGCGGCGAGGAGGTGCTGAAGATGGTGGCCCGAGTGAAGAGCAATGTCGACTCGGGTCAGTTCAAACCCGTGATGCAGGCCGCTGCCGTAGCGCTCCGGCTCGGCAACGGATGGTACGACTCCCTCAATGCCCATTACCGTCGCCGCCGCGTGATAGCCGAGCGCATTATGGAAGCGCTCGGGTGCGACTTCGATCCGCGTCAGCGCGGCATGTTCCTTTGGGGGCGTATTCCCGACAGCGAGCCATCGGCCGAAGCACTGGCCGACCGTCTGCTTAAGGAAAAGCACATCTTCCTCACCCCCGGCTTCATA
The DNA here is from genome assembly GCA_947176605.1 of uncultured Porphyromonadaceae bacterium. GTDB lineage: Bacteria > Bacteroidota > Bacteroidia > Bacteroidales > Muribaculaceae > Lepagella. Next base: position 18,527 of record CAMWRH010000009.1, on the reverse strand, counting down.
TTCGGCCGCGAAGGGGAGCGCTACATCCGCATATCACTCTGCGCCACCGAAGAGAATCTGGAGCGTGCGCTGCGCCGGCTGACCGAATGAAGGTGCATGCCACCATCGGCTGCGGATAATGATAAGGTAAAAAATACGTTATAAGAAATGACGGTCCTGCGGCAAGAGGGGAGGATGGTGATACAGTCGGTGGCACATGCCGTTCCGACACTTCGCTAAGACATAATCGCCAACTCCGAAGCTCTGCGTCATAGGTCCGGATGACACACACAGCAACAATACAGGTAAACGACAATAATGTACAATTTCGAGATATTACCCGGGCTTGACCCGAAAGAACCGGTGATCATATCGGGTCCCTGCAGTGCCGAATCGGAAGAGACGGTGCTGCACACGGCCCGTCAGCTTGCCGGATATGGAGTAAAGGTATTCCGTGCAGGAATATGGAAACCGCGTACCAAACCCGGCGGATTCGAGGGAGTAGGCTCAATCGGCCTCCCCTGGCTTGCACGCGTCAAGCAAGAGACGGGGATGTACGTTTCGACCGAAGTGGCCACCCGCGCACATGTGGAGGTGGCCCTTGAGGCCGGAATCGACCTGCTCTGGATCGGTGCGCGCACATCGGCCAATCCCTTCGCAATGCAGGAGATCGCAGATGCCCTCAAAAGTGCCGGAGCAAAAGGGGATGTGCCCGTACTTGTAAAGAACCCCGTCAACCCCGACCTTGAACTTTGGATCGGAGCCATACAGCGCATCCAGAATGCCGGAATCAGCCGTGTAGGCGCCATACACCGGGGATTTTCGGCCTACGGAAAGCACCTTTACCGCAATATGCCGCAATGGTCGATAGCACTCGACCTCGGCCGACGCATGCCCAATCTCCCGATAATCTGCGACCCGAGCCATATCGGCGGCAAGCGTGAACTGATAATGCCCCTTTCCCAGCAGGCCTACGACATGGGATTCGACGGACTCATAATCGAATCCCACTGCAACCCCGACTGTGCCTGGAGCGACAAGGACCAGCAGATCACACCCGAGGTGCTCAACCTTATACTCCACACCCTTGTGCCGCGCCACGGCGCGAAAGAGAGCACCGAGCCGCTCGCCCTGCTGCGCCGTCAGATCGACCAGATAGATGGCGAACTCATCGATACGCTCAACCGCCGCATGGAGGTAAGCCGTCAGATCGGCCAATATAAGAAAGCTCACGGACTGAGCGTGGTGCAGAGCTCGCGCTATGATGAGATCATACGTTCGCGATGCCAGCAGGCCGCACATACCGGCATGGGTGAAGAATTCATGCGCAAGGTGCTTTCTGCCGTGCATGAGGAGTCGGTGCGCCAGCAGCTTGAGATATTCAAGGGGAAGGATAACCCGGAATCATCAACCGTGCAGAAATGAGAATACTGATACTCGGGGCCGGGAAGATGGGAAAATTCTTCTGCGACCTCCTCTCCTTCAATCACGATGTAGGGATATACGACTACGACCCCCTGCGGCTGCGCTTCACCTACAATGCACGCCGCTTCAGCCGGCTCGACGACGAAGTGCGCGAGTTTGACCCTCAGCTCGTGATCAATGCCGCTACCGTGCGCTACACGCTTCAGGCATTCAAATCCGTGCTTCCCGTGATATCGGCCGATACGATGCTCAGCGACGTGGCCTCGGTAAAGACCGGTCTGCCGGAGTTCTATGCCGGGTCGGGTCATCCGTTCGTATCAACACATCCGATGTTCGGTCCCACCTTCGCAAGTCTGTCGAATCTCAGCAACGAGAATGCCATCATCATCACCGAAAGCCACGAAGAGGGGAAACGCTTCTTCCGCGATCTCTACCGCTCACTGCATCTTCATATAGAGGAATACAGTTTTGAGCAGCACGACCGCACCATAGCCTACTCCCTGTCGGTCCCCTTCGCCTCAACCCTGGCATTTGCCGGAGTCATGGAACCGCAGGATGCTCCCGGCACCACCTTCAAACGGCATATGGAGATAGCACGCGGACTGCTTGGCGAAGACGACTACCTGCTGTCCGAGATACTCTTCAATCCGCACACCTCCGCCCAGCTTTCGCGCATATGCGAGCGCATGGAAGAACTCCGGCGCATCGTAGAGGCGCGTGATCCGGAAGCGATGGTGGCCTACCTCAACGATGTGCGTGCCCGCATACGCTGACCGCATTTGCCCCGACCGCTTCACGACTGATTCCCCATCCCGAAGAAAGGTGTATATGCACACGGCGGCGGCCTGTACCGGCATCAATCCGGTACAGGCCGCCGTTGTAGATGTCATGTAGTGGTTACTGACCGATACGGCACCGTCACCCGCCCGTCAGTCGGGGAGATGAAGTGTCAGAGTATCATCAAGGTACGTCACTCCGGGGATCTCCTCCGTAAATGGAGTCACCTCGACGGCGGCCACGCTACCGTCAGGGGCATAGCTGATATCGGCGATCGAGAGGGGATAGGTATCTATGCGCCCGTCGGGATGATGCAGCTCCACGCGGCGCGACATATAACGCCTGCGACGAGGCGACTGCCAGAACTCCCATGCCAGATTGGCCTGGTTTATGAGCATCTGCAGTCCGTTGCTTACCCGTGCCCCATGTGCGGCTGCACGGCGCATGAACTCCGTCACCTCCGGATTATATACCAGATCGAAACAAAGGTGCCCCTCCGAGAGTGCATCATAAGGTATCTGCGGACATGAATCCACATCCGGCCACATACCCAGCGGAGTGCAATTGACCACAATATCGTGCATCTCCATCACCTCGGGATCAAGCTCATCGTAAGTGATGATGCCCGGCTGTGGCGTGCGCGACACCTGCGTCACTCCGATACCCATGCGCCGCAGCGCATGAATCACCGCGCGCGACGCGCCACCGGTGCCGAGCACCAGCGCATAGTGCCCACCCTCAGGTTCCGGGGAGGGTAGAAGCGGCTCGATGGCCATCGCGAATCCGGGCGCATCCGTATTGTGCCCTTCCAGCACGTAGGGGTCGCCACCCGCTATCTCCACCGGCTCCTTCTGCCGGAATACCCTCACCGTATTTACCGCCCCGATACGACGGGCAGAGTCAGTGAGCAGCGACAGCAGCGGCACCGTCTCCTGCTTATAAGGGATGGTGACGTTGAAGCCGCAGAGGTCCGGGTAGGCCGTGATAAGTCCCGGCAACTGCCGGATATCCTCAATCTCAAACAGCCGGTAAGAGGCATCTATACCCTCGGCTGCGAATTTATCGTTGAAGAACCGGGCGGAAAAGGAGTGCCCCAAATGGCGCCCGATAAGACCGTAAAGCATCATGGCGTGATTCTGTTGATTGTGATTCTGTTGTTCTTGTCGTCTGACGGTTTGCTGCCAGTCTAAGATGGAAGTAGCCTGTCAAAGACGGTTGCTGTAAGAATAAGTTACGGTCAGGATGCACCCAGAGTGCATCCTGACCGTTGGGATTCCTGATGTGCGGATTACCAGATTACCACACGCTCCTCCTCCGGACGGAACATCTTGTCGCCCTCCCGGATGCCGAATGCATCGAAGAAGGGAGCGATGTTGCGCAGCGATACGTTGACGCGGTTGCGGCCGAGGGAATGCGGGTCGATCTTCGTGAGGCGTGCTATCTCCTCATCCCGGATATTGCCTGCCCACAGCCCGGCATAAGCCAGATAGAAGCGCTGCATGGCGGTCAGACCGTCGATCACCTCCTGCTCCGCACCGTTGAGCGAATCGAGATAGGCAGTCAGCGCCACACGCAGACCGCCCTGATCGGCGATATTCTCGCCAAGCGTGTATCGGCCGTTGGCGAATACACCGGGCAGCACCTCCACAGCGTCAAACTGTGCGGCCAGTCCGTCGGCCAGCGCCTTGAACTTCTCCGCATCCTCCGGAGCCCACCAGTCGTTGAGGTTGCCCTCCTTGTCATACTGACGGCCCGAATCATCGAAACCGTGAGTCATCTCATGACCGATCACCACACCGATGCCGCCGTAATTCAGCGCATCATCGGCAGTCAGGTCGAAATACGGGGGCTGCAGGATGGCTGCCGGGAAGCAGATTTCGTTGGTAGTGGGGTTGTAGTAGGCGTTCACTGTCTGCGGAGTCATGTGCCATTCCTCCTTATCGACAGGCTTACCCATCTTATTGTAATTATCCATCGTAAACCAGCGCGAAGCGGCCAGCACATTCTCGTGGTACGACTTGGCCGGGTCGATCTCGATACCGGAATAATCCTTCCACTTGTCGGGATAACCGATCTTCACCTTGAAAGTAGCCAGTTTCTCGTGAGCCTTCTGCTTCGTCTCATCGCTCATCCAGGTGAGATTGTCGATATGCTTGCCCAGAGCCACACGAAGATTCTCCACAAGAGTCTTCATAGCCTCCTTGTTAGCCTCCGGGAAATACTTGGCCACGTAAAGCTGTCCGATAGCCTCGCCAAACATCGAGTTGGGCATTGCCATCGCCCGCTTCCAGCGCGGTTCCTGCTCCGTCTTGCCGGAGAGTATGCGGTCAAACATCTCGAAATCAGCGTTTGTGAAATCCTCACCCAGCGTGCCGGTGGCATCCATTACAGTCTCCATCAGCATGAAGTCGCGGATCTGTTGGTCAGTGAGCGTGGGAAGGTATGAATTGATGAAATCAAGGAATTTCACCGAACTTACATTCAGCTTCTCCGGCATCGGGATGCCGATTGTGGAGAAATAAGTGTCCCAGTCGAAGGCCGGATATTTGGCCTTGAAGTCGGCATAGGTCATCACATTATTGCGCAGAGTGGGGTTGCGGCGCTCCTCGCGTGTCATCTTATGGCGGGCAAACTCCGTCTCAAGCGCGATGGTATTGGCAGCCATGCGGTCGGCATCCTCCTGAGAGAATCCTGCGAGTTTGGCCACAGTCTTCAGGTAATTGCTATAGGCGGCCAGGATATTGCGGTTCTCCTCGGTATCTTCCAGATAGTAGTCGCGGTCGCCCAGACCGAGCCCCGTCTCACCGGCATGAAGTATATTCATATCGGCATCATTCACATCCGCACCCACACCGGTAGAGAAGAACGAGCCCCCCACACCGCTGTGCTGCCAGCCGAGCATTTCGGCCAGATTGGCGTGATTCACCGTGGCCACCTTGTCGAGCAGCGGCCTGATCGGGGCCGCACCCTCGCGGTTGAGGCGTGCCGTGTCGAGCCCCATCTCATAGAGGTCGCTCACCTTCTGTGCATTCGTACCCTTTACTTTCGAATCGGGATTCTCCTTAAGGTTGACGATCAGTTCCTTAAGCTGATCCTTGGCATTGTCGCGCAGATAGTCAAACATCCCGTAGCGGGCATACTCGCCCGTCAGCGGATGCGCCTGCATCCATCCGCCGCAGGCATACTCATAGAAGTCGGTTTTCGGATCCGCCTCCGGGTTAAGGTTCCCCTTGTCAAGGCCATGACCATTAGCGGCGCCAAGAGCCATCATCGGCATGCTTATGGCCGTAGCCATAAGAAGGTGTCGGAAATTCATGTCGTTTTCAATCATTTATGTTAATTCTACTTTCGGCCCGTCAGTCGGCAAGCGATTCCGTTGCAGTCATCGTCCTGCGTCATGGCGTGTGGCCGGATATTGTTTCCTAAGATTTCAGATTCTCAAGTTCCTCAGAGGCTTCCTCCCAGCGGGACATCGCCTCATCAAGCTGCCGGCGGCAGTCGTCGTACTCCTTCAGGATATCGCCGCCGCATTCCCCGCCGCTCATCTTCTCCTCGATGGAGGCGATCCTTTCCTCAAGGGCGGCAATCTGCTCCTCAGCCTGCTTTACCGCCTTCTCAGCCCGGCGCACCACCTTGTCGCGCTCCTTCTGCTCGGCATAGCTGAGCGGGCGTGCCGACGCCTCATTACTGTCGGCAGCTGCCGGAGGAGGGGTAGGGGATGCAGTTGCCGCCTGCGGCTGACTTTCGGTCGTCACCGGACGCTTCTCCAGTTCGCTGAGTTCGGCAATCCGCTTGGAGCGCAGGAAGTCGTAGATACCTCCGAGATTCTCCTTCACGCGCCCTCCGCCAAACTCATATACCTTCTCCACCAGACCGTCAAGAAACTGGCGGTCGTGGCTCACCACGATCACCGTCCCCTCGAAATCGCGTATCGCATCCTTCAGGATATCCTTCGTGCGCATGTCGAGATGGTTGGTAGGCTCGTCGAGTATCAGGAGGTTCATCGGTTCGAGCAACAGCCGTAGCATTGCCAGACGCGTCTTCTCTCCGCCGCTCAGCACCTTCACCTTCTTATCCACATCCTCCTGGCCGAACATAAAGGCACCCAGCAGATCGCGTATCTTCAGCCGGATGTCGCCCGTAGCCACACGGTCGATCGTATCGAACACCGAGATCTCCTGGTCAAGAAGCTGTGCCTGATTCTGGGCGAAATAACCGATCTTCACGTTATGCCCCACCTTCAGATGTCCCGTAAACGGTATCTCACCCATGATGCACTTCACCAGAGTCGACTTACCCTCGCCGTTCTTACCCACGAAAGCCACCTTTTCACCACGGCGGATCGTAAACTCCGCATGGTCAAACACCTGATGGTCGCCATACGCCTTACCCACATTCTCCAGAATCAGCGGGAAGTCGCCGCTTCGCGGTGCAGGAGGAAACTTCAGGCGCAGACGCGAATTATCGACCTCATCCACCTCGATCGGCACGATTTTCTCCAGCTGCTTAATGCGGCTCTGCACCTGAATAGCCTTCGTGGCCTGATAGCGGAAGCGCTCGATGAACGCCTTGATGTCGGCAATCTGCTTCTGCTGATTCTCATAGGCGCGCATCTGCTGCTCCACACGCTCCTTGCGCAGTTCGACGAAACGTGAATAATTCACCTTATAGTCATACGCCCGGCCACAGTTGATTTCAATCGTGCGGTTGGTCACATTATCCAGAAACGCCCGGTCATGGCTCACCAGCAGCACCGCATTCGCCTTAGAGGCCAGAAACTGCTCGAGCCACTGTATAGACTCGATGTCAAGATGGTTGGTAGGCTCGTCGAGCAGCAGGAGCTCGGGGCGGCGCAGCAGCAGTTTCGCAAGTTCGACACGCATACGCCATCCGCCGGAGAACTCCGAGGTTGGGCGGTCGAAATCGGAGCGGGAGAAACCCAGGCCGGTAAGCGTACGTTCGATTTCCGCATCCATACTGTCGGCATTGTCCATTGCGATACGTTCCGACAGATAACTAATCTTTTCGATCAGCGCCGCATACTGTTCCGATTCATAATCGGAGCGTTCAGCCAGTTGGGCATTAAGCGCGTCAAGTTCGGCCTGCCGGGCCAGACGGTCGGAAAAAGCCTTGCGCACCTCGCCGACGAGCGTCGTGTCGTCCGACGTACGCATCTCCTGCGGCAGATACCCGACCGACACACCGTTGGGCACCGACACACTTCCGGCCGACGGACTTTGCATCCCGGCCAGAATCTTAAGCAGAGTTGATTTACCCGCCCCGTTTTTACCCACCAGGGCGATACGGTCGGACTTATTGATCACAAACGACACATCGCCAAACAGCGGACGGGCCGAGAACTCCACTCCTAAATTATTTACAGATACCATTTATCACTTACTTCAAGAATTCGACGGAGCGTCAACGCGACATTCCCCGGCCCCCCGTTTGCAGCAATTCTCCGCGTCAGCGCCGCATCGCTCTTCCGCGAGCCGCATCACTCTTCGGCGAGCCGCATATTGCTCTTCTGCATCCGAGCTGCATCACTGCTCTTCGAGCCGCATATTGCTCTTCTGCGTCCGAGCTGCATCACTGCTCTTCGAGCCGCATATTGCTCTTCTGCATCCGAGCTGCATCACTCTTCCGCGAGCAGCATAGTGCTCGAGCGGGGCCTCCGGAACGTCTCCACTCCGGAACTAACTGCAAATTTAGTCATTATCCCGTACTCCGGCAATAGAGCAAGTCAAAATCGTAGCCCAGCCCGGTCTCCGGGACCACCCAGGAGGCCGGGCAGGCATCCGGAGAAACTGCTGTCAAACATACTCGCCGGGAATTGATAAAATATTGTTATATCGAAAAATTTTATTAATTTTGCAATGACCTTACGCCGGGAGACTCTGGAACACGAGCCGTAACGAAGGGAGGTCAGTACATATTTAAAAGCGTTTGCTGCGCTTGATTCCTGGTTATCAGAAATGTGGCAGTTTCTCAATCATCGTCAGGGATGAAGTAACGGCAGATGTCTCGGGTATGGTGTAATACGTACCTAAGGAGGATTATACCCTTGCGGTATGTCCCCCTTGGTCATCATATATCATACGGCGTAGGCTCTGCGTTACTCGTTCTACGATGAAACGGCGATGCCACATGCCTTGATAGCGGGACGAGTAACGGTACGGATCCTGCGCTTTTTTTATTTCTACAGTCCGCCTCATTGGGATCCTGAGGAGTCTGCACCGATAAACTGACAGGAGTGATGAAACATTTCCGACTATCCGAAACGACCTTATTCTTCAATACCCGCGATGAAATGATAAAGGTGCGTCTGGAGCGCGTGGCCTATTTTGAATCAGATTCCAATTATTGTCATGTCGTTTTCATCAACGGAGCAAAAGCTACATTACTCACCAGCCTTGTGAATATAGAGGAGTTGCTCACCAAGCGCTTAAAAAGCGACAACCCTATGTTTATCCGGATAGGGAAGAGGTATATCGTCAACCGTCAGTATATCTTTCAGATAAGCGTGCCGCGCCAGCGCCTTGTCCTGACCGATTACATTACGTCCGGGATAATGGAGCTCTCAATTTCCAAGGACGCACTAAAAAACCTCAAACAACTTTATACCAATAACTGATATGGAAATCATTATAGGACGTCAGGGAACTCAAAAGACACCCATTACCGATCCCACCGTCAGCCGTAGGCATTGCAAAGTTACTGTCAATGGCGATGGTTCATACACGTTGGAGAATCTCAGTCAGTCCGGCACCATAGTCAACGGAAATCCGATAATACGTGCAACGGTAGGACCTGATACCCGTATTCAGCTCGGCCAATCATACTCCGCGACTCTTGGTGAACTGATCGGATTGTCGGCCACAAAGTCTTCCCATCAGACTTCAGCCACTCCCTCATCCTCAGTGCCTGCCGGGGCCTCAGGCGGTCAGCAATCTGCCAGCCCCAAGACTTACAGTATAACGCATCTGCAGCATGTGTGGAATGATTTCAACAACACCAACCTTGAAATGGAAAATACCCAGCGCCGCACGAATCTGGTGCGTGCCGGATTAGGTATATTTACCATGTGCGCCATGCCTTTGTGCTATTTTTTCGGACCGGTGGGGTATGTGCTGACCGCTGTCGGTATTCTGGGTAATATCTATAGCTTCGTGGGGATAAAGAATGCAGAGACGGCAGAAGAGCGCCAAAGCCGCCGGGATGCCTTCGATGATGCATGGATTTGTCCGAATCCCGAGTGTGGTCATTCCCTTATGGCAAAAAACTACAGGATGCTCGTGCGCAATCATCAATCATGCCCTTATTGCAAATGCAAATACATCGAAAAATAAGGTTGTTGGGGGGGCTCGCCTCCATACTTCTGTCAATAATGACAGTGCAGGCAGAGACATTTGTGGTATGTGTCGGAATCGGAAATTATGCCGACCCACGTATCCTTAATCTCAGTAAGACAGAGAAGGATGCCAAGGCCGTAGCCGCATTCTATAAGAAAGGCACCGAGAATGTAGTGACTGTTACGGGACGGTATGCCACCAAGCGCCAGATACTTGATTGCCTGCGCAGCCAGTTCGGGCGTGCGTCAGAATCGGATAAGATCGTTTTTTATTTCAGTGGCCACGGTTATCCCGGTGGCTTCTGTCCCTATGACATGTCAAAGCCCGAAGACGGACTCACGTACGCCGAGGTTGTGGAGGTAATGGCTCAGTCGAAGGCCAAGGATAAGATGATTTTTGCAGATGCATGCAACAGTGGAGCCATACGCCATAACCATACTTCGACTGCTCCGCAGCCTGGCAACGTACTGTTGTTTCTGTCATCTCGAGGCAACGAGTCCTCAATCGAGTCCAGCTTTCTTTCAAACGGATACTTCACCAACTACCTGCTGCATGGACTTAGAGGGAAGGCTGATGCAGATGGCGACCGGGTCATCACGGCTAAAGAACTCTTCAGATATGTAAGTGCCGGGGTCGTGGAGTTGTCGCATGACCGCCAACATCCTGTAATGTGGGGCAACTTCCCCGACGACCTTGTAATCGTAAAATACGGCAAAAGATAAATTGTCAATTATCCGTGCTATTTTGTCAAACAACAGATGGGAAGTTTCTCAGAAATACCGTAAACTTGTAATTTTGTGAGTGATGTCTCTTGATAACAGGCTCTGTCGATACATCAGTTTGCAAGAGACTCATCTCATTCAAGCTAACTATACATATGCAACTTAACGAAGGCTATCAACTGCAGTCAGGTAAATACCGTATACTCCGTGTCCTTGGGCAGGGAGGTTTCGGCATCACGTATCTTGCCTTGAATGTCATGCTTGACAAGAAGGTGGCCATTAAGGAATTCTTCCCGAAGGATTTCTGTGGCCGCGACAATACAAGTCATCTGACACTTGGCACGCAGAACAATGCGGAGACGGTGCTGAAATTAAAGCATCGGTTTCTGAAAGAAGCTAAAAATATCGACACGCTTGATCATCCGGGGATTGTCAAGATTTATGATATTTTTGAAGAAAACGGCACGGCTTACTACGTGATGGACTATATTGATGGAGAGAATCTAAACGAAATAGTCAAACGTAATGGTCCGCTGGCAGAGGCTACCGCGGTAAAGTATATTAATCAGGTTGGGAATGCGCTGGACTATATACACTCGCGCAACATGACTCATTTTGATGTAAAACCGGCAAATATCGTGGTTAGACGCAGTGACGATCAGCCGATTCTTATAGATTTCGGTCTGTCGAAGCAATTTGACATTCACGGTGATGCAACCTCAACCTTGATGCACGGAATAAGTCATGGATACTCACCGATTGAACTCTATAATGCAGGGTCGATAGCTTCATTTTCTCCGCAGACAGATGTATATTCTTTAGGTGCGACCTTATACTTCTTAATAGTAGGGGCGGTTCCTCCCGATGCTTCCTCGGTTCTGAATAATCCATCGGTTTTGCAGGGGCATCTATCTGAAGATATAGAAAATGTGGTATGTATGGCTATGCATCCGATATCCAGTCAAAGGATATCTTCAGTTCGAATTCTGTTGCAAGGATTGAATTCCGAAAAGGAATGTGATAATCATCTGGACTCCGACGAGGATACGGTGCTTCTCCAAGATTTGTGTCATACAGTGAATGGTCATGAGGCAGCAGATTTAGGACTTAGCGTGTTATGGGCAACAGCGGATATCGGGGCTTTTAAAGAAGGTGAACCGGGTGAGATGTTTGTTTGGGGTGATAACGATGGAACCAAAACCCTTAAGATAAGGAGTTCATGGGTAAGCCGTTGGTTCAAGAGTGGTCCAGGATTGAACAACATAGCAGGTAATCCGTTATATGATACCGCTGCCAAAATGTGGGGCGGCGGATGGAGGATGCCTACAGTGAATGAGGTTAAGGAGCTGTTCAATAACGCGGAATGGCTTTGCTTCGGAGATCAAGTCAGGATATTTGGTCCAAGTGGCAGAGGAATATTGCTCGATTTTAAAAAGCATTGGACTGCGGAATCACCGAATGGTAGACTAGTTACATATAATTGGATGATTAGTCAAGATGAGTTGGGAGTGAACTTAATTGGGACAAATAAAGACTGGGCTGATTGTTATTGTGCAATCCGTCCTGTAATAGATAGAAAGTATATAAAATGAAATAACAAAATGGCTAAATTTGCAGCAGAGCTTAATGGTGATGCTTCAGGGCATATCATCATTGACAATGAGAACTTTACGTGGAGGCCTCTTACGCTTACCAAGATACTCAGTTTTGGTCAAGCCAAAGAGTTCTCGATTCCTGTAAAATTTATCGAGGGGTATCAAATCAGCACCAAACTCCATTGGAAGTTTCTTCATATAGCAGTAGCTGGAGAAGATACAATGATTGGATTTAACTGTTTAAAACCCCACTTGATTGTGGAAGAACTCAAAAAGTACAATCCATATGTTCGCATGATGGAGTAATTTGCACATATGGCAGTCAGATGTGGATTGTCATTGTAACTTCATCGATATTCATGAGAGTCGTAATCGTCATTACCTATCGTATAGAATGTCTTCTGTAGGATAGGTAATGACTCATTGCTTGGAATTAAGATATAAAGTATGCAGCAGCTTTCGAAAGGTTCCAGACTGCAGGGCGGCAAATACATCATAGAGCGCGTCCTCGGTCAAGGTGGATTTGGCATAACGTACCTTGCAATTCACTCAATTCTTGAAAAGTATGTGGCAATTAAGGAGTTCTTTCCAAAGGATTTTTGTGAAAGGGACGGGCAGACGAGTCAAATTACGCTCGGTAATGCAAACACTGCAGAGCTTGTTGCCAAACTCAAAGATAAATTTATTAAGGAGGCCAAGAATATTTCCAAACTGAATCATCCTAATATCGTTTCGATTCATGATATATTTGAGGAAAATGGTACTGCGTATTATCTGATGGATTTTATTGATGGTGTATCATTGCATGACAAGATAAAGTCTTACGGTCCGATGTGTGAAGTTGAAGCAGTAGGATACATAAGGGAAATCGGTTCTGCGATTGGATATATGCACACAAAGTCAATGAACCATCTGGATGTCAAACCAGCAAATATCATGCTTCGTGAATCCGATAATACTCCAATCCTGATTGATTTTGGATTAGCTAAACAATATGATTCCACGGGTGAGCAGACCTCGACTACTCCGATAGGTATCAGTCATGGTTTTGCGCCAATAGAGCAGTATCGTCCCGGAGGAGTATCTACATTCACCCCACAGACGGATATCTATGCCCTTGGAGCCACGCTTTACAATCTGTTGTCAGGTCAGGTCCCTCCGCATTACAGCGAGATACTTGAAGATGGACTTCCCGAACTCCCTGTATCCGTATCGCAGCAAAGTGTGGATGCAATCACCCATGCCATGGAGTTAAATAAAAATCGGAGACCTGCATCAATCAAACTTTTCCTTAATGATTTGCCGACTTCCATTAACGTAATGTCTAATGATGAGGGCGAGATTTGTCATGATAGTTATGAGGAAGCAATCCCGGTGATTGACGTAACACCAAAAGGACAAGATATGCCATCTGCGATAGAACCCGAGTACCACAATGAGGGGAATGAAGAGACAAAAATTGTCGCACATGGTAATATGACGAATGAACATCGTGAATCAAATATTACGGATAGTGCGTTGATTATGCCTGTCACGAATGAGAAATATATAGATCTTGGACTGTCGGTAAAATGGGGTTCGAAATTCATCGGGATAGCAGAACCATCCAGCTTAAACTTAGAAAAATTTTCAATTAAGCTTCATGGACATTCGGGGTCGTTTAGGCTCGAGGATCTTGAAAGGGCTAAGTATCGATTGCCATCCATAACAGAGGTTGAGGAACTCATATCTGAATGCGAATGGTATTTATGTAACGATGGAGAAAAGAAGGAGATAAAGATAGTTGGTTGTAATGGAAACACACTTAGACTTCCGTTGACATCAATCGATGAGATACTTCTCCAGGAATCATCAGATCCCGACAGGGGAGGCGACTGTTATCTTTTTCATGTAAGTGAGAGTGTACACTATCTTCATAAATGCAAACCATGTCTGACAAATATATGGACAGTAAAGGCTTAAGTATGGTGCAATTGCAATCGAATGAGACGTTGCAATCGGGTAAATACCGTATACTCCGTGTCCTCGGGCAGGGAGGTTTCGGCATAACTTATCTTGCTGAGCACACGATGCTTGATAAGCTTGTGGCGATAAAGGAGTTTTTCCCGAAGGAATACTGCGACAGGAATGAAAGCAACCGTAACCTCACCATCGGAACAAAAAACTCTGTGGAGATTGTGGATATGCTTAAGGCGAAATTCATAAAGGAAGCCAAAAACATCTCCAAACTCAATCACCGTAATATCATCACGATATACGATATATTTCAGGAAAATGACACAGCCTATTATGTGATGGAGTATGTGGAGGGATCATCGCTGTCGCAGTTGGTTAAGGAGTCGGGTGCCCTGTCTGAGGCGCAGGCAATCGGTTATATCCGCAAAGTGGGGGATGCAGTGGGATATATGCATTCCCTGAGCATGAATCATCTTGATCTGAAGCCGGCCAACATAATGGTGCGTCAGAAGGACGATGAGCCCATACTAATCGATTTCGGCCTGTCAAAACAGTATGATGCGAGCGGAGGTCAGACCTCGACCACTCCGATAGGTATCAGTCATGGTTTTGCGCCAATAGAGCAGTATCGTCCCGGAGGAGTATCTACATTCACCCCACAGACGGATATCTATGCCCTTGGAGCCACGCTTTACAATCTGTTGTCAGGTCAGGTCCCTCCGCATTACAGCGAGATACTTGAAGATGGACTTCCCGAACTCCCTGTATCCGTATCGCAGCAAAGTGTGGATGCAATCACCCATGCCATGGAAATAAAGAAAAACAGGCGTCCGGTATCTGTTGCCGAATTTATTGATGAATTGGGGCGTGGTGCAAACAGTTCAGTAGGTCCGGAATCTCCTGCGGAGGCTCCGACTGCAGCTGGTGTATCTGCTCATATGTCGGCAAAAGAGAATGTCCCGCCTGTATCCGCAGCCTCCACTCTTGAGTCAACCATGATGATTGGCAATATGCCGATACAGCCCAATAGGGCGACCATTGACAATAGTGAAATCATCAACGGTGTGGAATTCGTAGATCTTGGTCTATCTGTAAAATGGGCAAACAGTAATATCGGGGCCGGTCAGCCTACGGATGTCGGACAGTTCTTTTCAAGAAAGGATAGCAATAGTCTGGTGGATTTATATCAGTGGAATATGCATGGTGCGATAGTGCCTTCAATAAGTCATTTTGAAGAACTGATAAAGCTCTGTAAATGGTATTGGGGCGAAGTAAACGGCACATTGGCCTATACCGTTGTCGGCCCGAATGGCAACAGCATATGTCTGCCCGTGACAGGAGACGGTGTGACATATCCCGGACGCAGCCTTGTGACATTCGGGCTGCTTTGGACAAATGAGGCTCTCCTTAATCAATGGCGTAGTCATAGCAATCTTCTGTATTTTAACTCATCACAATGCTGTGTGGTGACATACTATACAGATAAGATAGATAAGAATTGCCCGATACGTCTGGTATGCGGATAATCATCATGAATGGCGTATAGGCTACCGACTATTTCGTCAGACAACGACAGGGTTTTGTCATTTGGGTATGGAATAAATTGGGAATCAGAAAAGAACGACATATATTTGCATCAGAATTAATACCTGAATCTATGGATAACGAAGCGACACGTCTTATCAATAATAACGGCAACATGCCGTCAGTAAATCCCGCATCAACTGCACAGGCGATCTCCGGGAATCAGCCTTCTCCGAAACCCCGGAAGTCTGCGGCAGGATCACGTGCCACGGCAGTCGCCGGTGGCTTTGTAGGTGGAGTCGCCGCGGCTATGGGGGCATCGGCAATCGCCGCTGATACAGATTCGGCCATCCCCCCGGCAGCTGATGAAACTGTAGATAATCTTTCGTCTGAAGAAATGCAGGAGGCTACACCCGAACCCGAGCAGGTAATACTTGCCAACGATGAAGGGATACGTTATGCTCATGTGAATGCCGACAACTTCAATGACGCATTCGCGCAGGCTCGCGAGCAGGTAGGTCCCGGTGGTGTCTTCGAGTATGAAGGGCGGCTTTACGGCACCTACTCTGCCGATGAGTGGAATAATATGTCGGCTGAGGAAAGATCTGAATATCAGAATCGGGTTAATGAAGTTGCACCCTCGCGTAGCGGCAGTTCCGCACATGTGCAGACGGCATCCGCCCCAGCCCATAGCGAAGCCGTGGCACCCGAAGTAATCCCCGCAAATGCGGAAATGATAGCAGCCGAACCTGTGGACAATGAAATCCGAGTGCTTGGCGTAGAGGCCGTGCAGAATGCCGACGGTCAGATTATGAACGTAGCCCTCGTGGAGTGTGAAGGTGATCAGGCAATGCTTGTGGATGTCGACAATAACGGCACGATTGACGTACTGATACATGATGACAACGGAGATGGGTATATTCAGGAGTCGGAACTGCATGATATCTCCGGAGCCGGACTGGATATCGCGGATCTTATGCAGGCTCAGGCTGCCCAGGAAGGCGACATACTCTATGCATCCAATGATGATATGCCTGATTATATGAACGATGCTGACTCTATAATGTCAGTCTGATGAGCCGGTACTGATATGGGAAAAATCTTTATCGTCTGCCCGGAGTGTCGTCAGCAACTGTCGTTCAATGAGGTGCCGGGTTATCAGAACATGGTTGTAGAGTGTCCGAAATGCCACTTCAAAGCCAATGTAAGTGTGTATCAAAGCGGCACACAGGCGCGTGGAGCGCAGGGTGCTGATGAAATGTCGACGCAGCTCGTCATGCCACCACCGACACTTGCCGATATCGGACAGATTCGCGTGAAGTCGACGGGCGAAGTGCAGTTCCTGAAACAGGGCGAGAATGTGATCGGGCGGCGTGCCAAGAGCGGCACCGCCGACATCAAGATCAGCACCGACATGTATATGAGCCGTCAGCATGTGCGCATAGACGTGGTAAGGAAAGGAAGCGGCTATGAGCACCACCTTGTGGAGATAAACTCAAAAAATATCGTTAAATTAAACGGTAACCCCATAAACCGTGGCGATGTGCTGATTCTAAAATTCGGCGACACCATGACACTCGGCACAACAGATATCGTGCTGGAGTCAAACGATGATGATGCCACCAGAATAGTATAATACATATGATAAAAATCCGACAACCTCTTTATTTCTCCGAAATCGGGCGAAAGGACAATCAGGAGGATTATCTCTATCCTGCCAATCCTGATGAGGATACACGTGTATTCATCATGTGCGACGGTATGGGAGGACATGACAACGGAGAGGTGGCAAGCATGACTGCCGCCAATGCATTGGGCGAGTATCTGTCGGCATGCCGTAGTGTAGATATTCCGGTGTTCGAGAGTGGTTTGGCCCGCGCATACGATGCCTTGGACGCTATTGATACCGGTTCTGCAAAAAAACCGGGTACTACCATGACCTGCCTGTGTCTGAATGAAGATGGTTTTCTGGTTGCGCACATTGGCGACAGCCGTATATATCATGTCCGTCCGGCTCTATTCAACAGAACCACAAAGCGCGGCGGAATACTGTATCAGTCGTCAGACCATTCCCTCGTCAACGACCTGCTAAAGGCCGGTGAGATTACCGAGGCCGAGGCCCGGGTATTCCCGCAGAAGAATGTCATCACACGTGCCATGCAGCCTCACCTTACAAAGCGTTGCAAGGCAGACGTATATACATTTGATGATATTCAGGGGGGTGATTATTTCTTCTTATGTTCTGATGGGATCTTAGAGCAAGTCTCGAATGAGGTATTATGTGAAATATTAGCCCAGGATAGCCTTTCGGATGAACGAAAACTCGCAAAGATTAAATCCATATGTGAGAATAATACAAAAGATAATTATACCTGTTGGTTAGTACCTATCGATAAGGCCATAGTAAAGAAAACAGACTCTAACAATACGCAGATTATCCAGGCTGTTGAGGAGGGGGAATGCTTAGGGCTGTCGGATAGGAAGGAGCCAGAGCCTGTCGTCACCCCGCAGAGTAGGAGTGAGAAGAAAAGAAAGTACTCTTTCCCGAATATCTCAATTAATGTAGAGCAGCTACTCTTATATATTGATTTATTCTTGATTGGAATTATGATCATCGTTGGTCTGTGGGTTCTGATTAAAGATGTATTATAAAATCTAATAATTACCAAAAATCCGTCGATGTCTTGGAACTATAGCAGCATATTCCTTCGTGACGAGCTTCTGTAATCAATGCAAAGAGAGATCCCTGTAAAATGTGTTATTTACCGGAGATATTGGTGATAATAGACTGCCTGAGATAAAGTAGTGATAATTGGGAAAAGAAGGGTAGAAGGAGGGCATTTTCAGGATAAAAGTGTTCTCCCGGGAGATCATTTTCGGGATAAAGTGTTCTCTCGGGAGATCATTTTCGGGGTAAAGTGTTCTCTCGGGAGATCATTTTCGGGCGAAAGTGTTGTTTGGAGAGAGCATTTTGCAGATGGGGAGTGATGTAGTGGAATGAAAAAGGGGAGTGACGCAGGGGGATGATGCAGTGGATGAAACTGGTGAGGAAGCAGGTGGTAGAGCGGATAATATAGCGAGGTGGTAGAGCGGGTAATATAGCGGATGGTAGAGCGGGGATGATGGGCAATGATGCGGGATGAAGGAGCGGGTGCGGCAGGGATGCGTTGAGGGGCGCTGCACAGAAGGGGGAGGGG
>CAMWRH010000008.1 GCA_947176605.1 uncultured Porphyromonadaceae bacterium | reverse complement strand
GCACGGGGATGCGTCGGGGCGGGGACGGAGGGATGAGGGTCAGCGGCGGAAGCGGCCGAGGAGGTAGGTGAGGGCTTCGGGAAGCTCGGGGGTGCGCAGGAGACGGAGGGTGAGGAGGTAGGTGCCGATGAAGCCGCTTGCCTGTATGAGGAGCAGGAGGATGTTGAGGGGGATGCGTTGAGCCGGAGCCAGCTGCGGTGAGTGGGGGAGGAGCAGTCCTGCATCGGGGAGGGCTGTGTGGGTGAGGTAGGTGGCGAGAAGGGTAATCAGGGTGGCGGCGGCGGAGGCGGTGAGGAAGGGGACGAGGTGGGAGAGAAGCCGGCGGATTGGCATGCGGATGCCGCGTGATGTGACGGGTAGCAGTATGAGCCATGTGATGACGGAGGCTGCGAGCTGGCCGAGGATAAGGAGGTCGATCCGGCGGTGGTGGATCGTGGCGAGGATGGCCAACAGGATTAGTGCGTCCTTGATAGCCTCGGATATGAATAGGCGCGGAGCTTTGCCGAGGGCAAGGAGATAGTTGGAGTAGAGTGATATGAGCACCACGAAGATGCCGCGCAGTGAAAGGAGCTGAAAGAGGGGTATGGCATCGTCCCATTTATTGGCGAAGAGGAGATGGAAGATCGGGGTGGCCATAATGGTGAGCAGCGTCATGGCCGGCAGCAGGATGAAGGCCGTGAAGCGTCCGGCACGATCGGTGTAGCGGTGGAAGTCGGGGAGCGAGTCCTGTACCTTGGAGAGTAGCGGTACGAAAGAGGAGGTGAGTATCTGGGAGATGGAGGCTGTGCCCATTTTGCTCCATTTGTCGGCCTGGGTGTAGACGCCCAGAGAGCGCAGACTGTACCATACGCCGATTACGAAGTTGTAGATATTGAGCGAAATGGTGTTGAGCAGGGCCGAGAGGAATACGCTGAATCCTACGGCGCGGATGCGCCGCAGAGTTTCGCTGCTGAAGCATAGAGAGGGGAGCCATCCTCCGGTGATCCAAAGGATGGCGGTCTTTACGATTGCCTGGCTGAGGGTGTACCATACCATAGCCCAGGCTCCGGCACCTGCGATGGCGAGGATTACGCCTACCGCTCCTGAAAGGATGAGGGCAACGGAGTTGGCGATGGCAATCATGCGTACGTCCATACGCTTCATGAGGCGGTTGGTCTGCACGATGGCCAGACCGTTGACTACGAAAGTGAGGAATATCACCTTCGACATCGGCACGAGCTGCTGCTGATGGTGGAATAGCCGGGCTATAAGCGGTGCGGCGGCGAACAGTATGACATAGATGGCCACACTCACCGCGGCATTAAACCAGAAAACGGTGGAATAGTCGGTCTGCGACGGCTCCTTTTCGCGCAGCAGGGCTGCCCCGAAACCGGAGTCGACGAAAATCGTGGCGAAAGCCTGGAAGATGGCGAGAGCGCCGATGAGGCCGAATTCCTCTTTGGTCAGGATATTGGCCAGCACGATTCCCACTATGGCGTAGAGCACCTGTGATGCCACGCGGTCGATGGCATTCCATTTGAGGGTGCGTGCGGTGAGCAGTTTGAGGTCGGCCATTGTCGCAGATGGTGATTATGTTGCAGATGGTGATTATGGAGTGATGGTAAAGGATGGGGTATAGGTGAGTATTCAGATTCAAATACTTACGTATCAGTCCGCTTTGATCAGTTTGCCGCCGCCGGAATGCTTGATCGCGGGATTGCCCCCATAAAGGATTTTTGTGGATCCGATACCCTGCACCTTAAGCGATGCCGGCTCGCCGCAACTGATGAGACCGCCCCCGAGGATCTTGCATACGACTGACTGCGCCTCAAGATCTTCGGCATCGATTGTGCCGGCCCCGGTCATGCGGTATTCCGCCTTTTCGCATTTCCCTTCGAGCGTGATGCTCCCCATCCCGGCGGTGACGCGGGCGGTGGTCTTGGTGGCCCGTATTCCGGTGACGTTGATAGAGCCGTTGCCGATGAGCGAGGCCGTGAAATGCGGACACGGAGCCGGATCGATTACCCTGATGCTGAAATCGGAGTAATTCTCCACCTTCGATAGAAAATCGGAATAGATATGGATGGTGGGCAGACCGGGTTTACCCACATCCTCGGTAGTGACCTGCACCTTAAGCGTACCTCCTGAATTAGTGAAAATGAAGGCATCGTTAAAGTCGGGATCCGAGACGTAGGTCACGACTCCGGTAGTATCCGGCGAGCAGTGATATACGACGTTGACATTATCCTGCACCTTAAGGGTCGTGAATTGTCCGACATTGAAGAGATACTCCTTCATCCCCTCCGGATGATGCTGGAGGGGATGGACTGAAGCCGGATCTGACGTGCTGCCGAAGCAGCGTATCACAGAGGCGAGACAGATCAGGATAAGTAATGATGATAGGCGTTGGATTGACATGATGTGTAATGTGGTTGGGTGTGGTGAAGACCGGTTGGAGAATTATCAGTTGCCGGGATGTGAAATCCCGTCATTTCCCTCAATATCGGCTGAGGCATCACGCTGCGACAGGAATGTGTCGCGGATATGGTCGATGAGGGCGAGAAGCTCATCAAGCGACGTGATGCGCAGCATCTGTATGCGGGTTTCGCGGAAATTCGGCAGTCCCTTGAAGAGAGGTGTGGCGGCCAGATGCCGGCGGATATGCAGTATCCCCCGGTACTCGTCGATACGGTCTACGCTTTCCAGAATCTGTCGGCGCAGCAGTGCAAGCTTTTCATCCGTAGAGAGGGGAGTGAAAGCGCCGGAGTCAAGATACTGGCGCACCTCATGGAAGATCCATGGCTGTCCGAAGGCTGCGCGTCCTATCATGATGCCGTCGACGCCATAAGTGTCGAAGGCTGCGCGTGCTTCTTCTGCCGAAGTGATGTCGCCGTTGCCGATTACGGGTATTTCCATGCGCGGGTCGGCCTTAAGGCGCCCTATGAGTTCCCAGTCGGCCTCTCCGGTGTACATCTGGGCGCGAGTGCGTCCGTGCACCGTGAGGGCCTTGATACCGCAGTCCTGCAGTCGGGGACCGAGATCAGTGATGATCTTCGACTCCGCGTCCCATCCGAGCCGTGTCTTGACCGTGACAGGTATCGATACAGCCTGCACCACACGGCGGGTGATATCGAGCATCTTGGGGATATCCCGGAGCATCCCGGCTCCGGCTCCTTTCTGGGCCACCTTCTTGACGGGGCATCCGAAATTGATGTCGAGCACATCGGGGCGCGCCTGCTCCACGATACGTGCGGCCTCCACCATAGCCTCCGCATCGCGGCCATAGATCTGTATTGCCACCGGGCGCTCGGCGTCATTGACGCGAAGCTTTCGGGTTGTGGAGCGGATATCGCGTATCAGCGCCTCTGCCGATACGAACTCGGTGTACACCATTGCGGCACCCTGCTCGCGGCAGATAAGGCGGAACGACTCATCAGTGACGTCCTCCATCGGGGCGAGCATTACGGGGCGGTAGCCGAGGGAAATATTGTCAATATTCATAGAAATCTGGTATCATCGGTTGGGGAGTAATCATGAAATGGTCAGGCAGCATTCGGGTGCCGAAGCGAGTCGGGCCGCCATATCCCGCAGCTGTGCCGGGGTGACTTCCCGCAGCCTTGCCGTAGTGGTCGGGATATCGATAATCTCGTCAAAATAGATCAGACTCTTGGCGAGCGACATGGCCATATTCTCGCGATTGTCGGAACTGACTATGAGCTGGCCGCAATACTGATCGACGATCCTTGCGAAAGCCCGGTCGGACAGTGTGTCGGAGGCGAGGCGCTCTATTTCACGCCTTACGAGCCGCCGGCATTTGGTCACCGCCTGCGGGTCGCAGCCGAAATAGATCTGCATCAGCCCCGTGTCGCTCAGCAGCGCGACGGAGCTGTCGACGGTATACGCAAGCCCTCTCTTATCGCGGATCTCCTGGTTAAGGCGGGAGTTCATGCACGGTCCTCCCAGATAATTATTGAGCAGCATCAGCGGATACTTGCGTGGATCGCGGCGGCCGAACAGCCGGAATCCGGTGATGGTGTGGGCCTGATGGCCGTTGCGGTCGATGCGTAGGTCGAATCCTTCGCAGGGTGGAGGGAGGGTGCGCGCAGAGGGGACGGAGGGGAAATGCAACTGACCGAAATGCCGCTCCATAAGGCGGATGCTCTTTTCAGTGTCATCGCGGCTTACGATATATGCCACCATATTGGCCGGCGTATAGTAGCGGTCGAGAAAGGCGCGGCAGTCGGCCGACGACAGCCGGCGCACGCTTTCAGGCGACCCGAGGATATTGTGGGCCAGAGCCGAGCCTGCGAATATACGCTCCTCGAACTCATCATATACGGAATCGGCCGGAGAGTCGAGATACGAATTTATCTCCTCTATCACGACCTCACGCTCACGCTCCAGTTCCTTGTGAGGGAAGATGGAATTGCGTATTATGTCGGCCAGGAGTTCGACGGCTCTGGGCGCGTATCCGGCCGGGGCGTTGGTATATACCATAGTCTCCTCCTTAGAGGTATACGCGTTGATTTCGCCGCCGATGCTTTCCATCCGGTTGGAGATATGCCAGGAGCGGCGGGTGGGAGTGCCTTTGAAGATGGTATGCTCCACGAAATGGGCGAGTCCGTAGGAATCGGGTTGCTCATCGCGGCTTCCGGCTCCGATGGCCACCCCGATATAGTTGACGAGTCCCGAAGTGCGCCGGGCCACGACCCTCATCCCGTTGGAAAGGGTGGCCACAGTAAGATTCGGGTCATTATGTAATGCTGTCATGATAAAAATCCGTGATATACGCTCCGCCGAGGGCGGGGCGTAAATAAAAAGACATATAACAAACCGTAGAAGAGCCGGCTTACAGGATGCAAAATTAGTAATTACGCACCAAAATCCGTCATTGGATTATGGAGATGTGTGAAAAATGATTAAATTTGCATTGTAAAACCAGGATATGGCATTCTTCCTCCCTCAAGGAGAGGCTTCGGTGCAGGATGCTGATATCCGTATGCTATGCACATGAAACTCAAAAAGGTAACACAGCAGCTTCTTCATAACGATAATTTAATCTATACGTTCATACGTTCGGGCGTGGCGTCGCAGACATCGGGCTGGACTGACTTTGCCGTCAGCTTCATCTTCTTCGCCTGGGTGCACTGCACACCGTGGCTCTCTACGGCACTCGGAGCAGTGGCGGGGGGAGTGGTGAACTGTGTGCTCAACTACCGGTTCACCTTCCATGCCGAGGGGGTCGACTGGCGCGCGGTGGCCGTAAAATTCTTTATGGTATGGGTAGGGAGCTTCCTGCTTAACTCCTTCGGCACGCAGGTGCTCTACTATCTGATACAGAATCTTGACTGGCTCGAAGAGATAGGCTTCAAGCGCGACGGCTACTTTGCGGCCGCCCGTCTGTTTGTGGCCCTGATCGTATCCTGGGGATGGAATTTCCTGCTGCAGCGCTACTTCGTGTACCGCGTGACGCGGTTCGACCCGCTGGCCATACGCGCAGTGAGCCGCCTTATTCCCTCTCTGCGTTGAGATTGTGCCTGAAGAGATTGTAGAGCTTGTGGCGCAGGTCGCGCATGGTGATGGCCAGCGGCGATATGAGGGGAATCTCGGGAGCCATAAGAGGGCGCATGCGGCTTTTGCGCGAAGTGGAGAATAGGGCGATGCCGGCATGATGGCACTCCACATTGATCTCCCTCGGCATTGAGGCCGGCTCGCCATCGAAATGCACCGGTCCTTCCGAACCGCGTATGATTTTCAGGCTCGAAGCGCGGAAAGTGGTGCATGTATGGGTCTTTCCGGCGAATCCCCACAGCACGTCGAGTCCGGCGCGTGCCTCCTCGAAGAAATTGCCATGATGTATCACCGTGATGTCGAGCAGCCCGTCCTTTATAGAGGCCTGCGGAGCGATATAGGCATTATTGCCGTACTGCGACGCATTGCATACGGCCACCAGAAGCGCCCGCTCCGTGATGTTATGTCCATCGGCGATGATGGTATAGGTCTCGGCCTTATAACGGAAATATTCCTCCATGACGGTGCGGATGTAATTGTTGAATCCGCGTCCCGGACGGTTGTTGAACTTCTCGGTCACCTCAGCGTCGAAACCCACACCGAATGTACAGAAGAACGGACGCTCGTTGGCCGTGGCATAATCTGCATGCAGCACCCTGTCTTCCCCGATTACCTTCATGGCGCCGGGGATAGTCATGGGCACACCGAGATGCCGGGCCAGTCCGTTGCCCGACCCGAGCGGAATGACTCCCATAGCCACATCCGAACCGCAAATGCCACGGGCCACTTCATTGACCGTGCCGTCGCCGCCACATGCCAGGATACCGTAATACCCTTTTTCCACGGCTTCGCGTGCCAGCAGCGTGGCATGCCCGGCGCTGCGTGTATATCTTACATCGGTGATGTAATGCAGCGAAGACTCAACGCCGTGAATCGGCGAATAAGTCAGGCGCTGCGCTTCCGTCTTTATAAGGGCATCCGCCCCCTTGTTGGCTACCACACCGGCTTTGGGATTGATTACAATCATCAGCCGTCGGGGAGTAAGAGAGACCATAATCTTATAATTACCTTAGAGATACAATAGCCGGAGCCTTCGGCAGGCCGAATGCTCCGTGAGCGAGAGAAACGGGTCGTCGGCCCGAATTTACTGCAAAATTACTTCAAAGCGGCATTTTAAACAAATAAATTGTTAATTTTGCAATGAAAAGAGACATTCATATTATATTACATCATGAAAGAATTGACGAGAAAACTCTTGCTGACCCTGATTTGCACACTCCTCGGCGGAGCGGCTGCCGAACTTCATGCCGGCCACAGTCATGCCGATTCCGGGAGCCTGCCCACCGAAGAGCTCAAACGCCTTAACAAGGCCATCAAGGCCGCCGATATGTATCTTCATGACAAGACGGTGCGGCTCGACTCCATGTCGCGCAGCTACCGCGAGCTGCCCGCCTCCGATCATATCGCCCGCTGGCAGACGGCCATGAATCTGGCGGAAGGGTATCTGCCTCTGCGCGCCGACTCGGCGCTTAAGTACTCCCAGCTTGCCCTGGAATGCGCCCGCACCGATCATGACTGGCCGCAGGAACTGCAGAGCCGCGTGGTGCGTGTCAACGCCCTCAGCACATGTGGCATATTCACAAAGGCACTTGCGGAATTCAATGAAATCGATCCGTCGCAGGTGCCGGCCAACCTAAAGGTGCCCTACTGGATGGCAGGCAGGAAGCTTTACGGCTACATGCGCCTCTATGTGGAAGGGGAGCAGGAATTCTACAAACAGTATACCGACCTGTATTTCCAATACGACGACTCACTGATGCGCGTGCTTCCGGCCTCGGACCATATCCGGCAGTTCTATACGGCAGAGAGACTGGTAAATCAGGGACATAACAAGGAGGCCAAAGAGATACTGGAAGAGATGGTAAGGCAATTGCCTGAAGAGGCCAATCTCTACGGCATGGCTTCGTTCCAGCTGGCCCTCGTGGCCAAAAACGAGGGGTATCCACGCCTGTATGCCACTTATCTTGCCAAGGCGGCCATCTCAGATATCAAGGGGTGTGTGAAGGATGGCCTGGCACTCCCCACGCTTGCCGAATGGCTCTACCGAGAGGGTGAACTGAACCTGGCGTTCCAGTATATCAACTATGCGCTTGAAGATGCCATGGAGGGAAATGTCAGGATGCGCACCGTCACAATCGCCGCCATGCTCCCGGTCATCGATGAGGCCTATCGCGAAAAGATCAATGCCTCGCGTGATGAATTGATGGTATACTTCCTGCTCGTCACCTTCCTGCTGATACTTTCGGGCGGTCTGGTATTCGTACTGATGCGCCTCAACAAGCGTTCGCGTGCCAATGCGCGGCAGCTGGCCCGCACCTCCGAACTTCAGGAATCCTACATCGGCCACTTCATCGGACTCTGCTCCACATATGCCAACCGTCTGCACTCGCTTCAGAAACTTGTAGTGCGCAAGCTTGCCTCCGGTCAGGCCGACGAACTTCAGAAACTGATCAAAAGCGGAAAATTCGGAGAAGACCAGAATGAGGAATTCTACAAGATATTCGACAATGCCTTCCTTGATATATACCCCGATTTCATTGAGCACATGAATGCACTCCTTCGCCCTGAAGAGGCCGTGGAGCTGAAGAAAGAGCGTGAGCTTACTCCGGAACTGCGCATATATGCCTTCGTGCGCCTCGGTGTGGATGAGTCGACCCGCATAGCGCAGATGCTCAATTACAGCGTCAGCACTGTCTATTCCTATCGCAACCGTATGCGCAACCGTGCCAAAGACCGCGAGAACTTTGAGCGCGATGTGATGCAGATCGGTAAGAGGCCACTGGAGTCGGAGGAGTAGGACGAGGCTTCAGCGTTCCTCTTAGAGGGGGATGCCGAGGGTGAAATCCGGCTTCCGGGCCGCTTTAAGGCGGCTGCAGGATGGGTTTAGGGGCGTGGCCGAGCTTGTATGGCGACTATATTGAAGTTTATATTGTCGATTTGTAATATCAATATAATCAGCGGATTATAATTTGATTTACTTATATTTCGCCTTATATCTTGATTACAAAGCTTTGATTCGGCCGAAATTCATAGTAACTTTGCATCGTGAAAAAGAGATTCTTTTCATCCATACTCTTTCTCTTGATTAAGTAAATTCTCATAAGGCAGAAAAAGATTACAAGGTTAGTAAAGGTGTAAAAAATTAGTATTGACGACTAAATCGTTTATGTTAGGTTTGTAGAAATAAATTTGATTCGCACTGCGGCAGACTTCTTGTGAAAGTGGTCTGTCTTTTTTTTGTGCCTATACGTACGGGGAGGAGAGGGGCGGCGGATGCCGTCATTAAGTGTATTGCGCATATAATCCCCATATGGCCCGGTATACGGGACATATGGAGATTATATACGTGTATGCCGGTAATAGCATACATATATGGCGGTGTGGGCGTATTGGCCCGGTAGTAGCATACATATATGGTGGTGTGGGTGTATTGGCCCGGTTAGGAGCCATAAAGCGGTGCGGTGAATGGAAGATGAGGAGCAGGAACGCAGTGATTGGGAACGGCGGGGCCGGAGGGACAGCCTTAGGCTTTAGGTTTTAGGCTTTAGGGTTTAGGGGATTGGGAACGTGGCAGGAGTGGCGGGATTGGGAATGAAAACGGGTGCAGGAGGAAAGGGGATAGGGAGAATGTGAGGGGGTAGGGAGAATGTGAGGGGATAGGGAGAATATGAGGGGATAGGGAGAATATGAGGGGATAGGGAGAGGAAGGGTATCAGAGATGTTTTCCTATATAGTATCCGAGGGCGCAGCCGAAAAGGCCGACGAAGATGGTCATGCCGCCGAAAATCAGCCATGTAAGGAATTGCCCGGCCTCGTAGTATTTCACGCTGTCGAGTGTAAAGCTTGAAAAGGTAGAGAATCCTCCGCAGAATCCTGTCATTGAAAGGAGTGTGAATGCGGTGCGTGTCTGTTCGCTCCATCCGCAGTCGGTATTGGCCAGCCACCCGCTGAATATGCCTATCAGCAGGCATCCTACGGAATTGATTACCCATGTGGCGAATCCGAGAGGAGTGCTTTTCAGGAGTAATTCAATAAGGTAGCGGGCGGCGGCTCCTATGCCTCCGGCTATTGCTACTAATGCTATTCTTATCCATATGCTCATAGGGGTGTGTGGTTAAGGATGGGTAGGGTGGAATCTATCCTGCTGTACCTGCAGTAATATATACGGCTGAGAGGGGGGATGGGTTCGGTGGGTGTCGGGGAAAAGGAAAGGCCTGTGGCTCGAAAACCACAGGCCTTTTCATAAAATAAGCAAAGTGTTTTATTATTTTATGGATAGGATTCTAATACAGAGGGGTGTCGTGCAGAGGCACTTACTTTGCGAGGCGTGCTTCTTCGCGGGCGATGTAGGCATCGATGGTGATGCCGTTGCCGAAGCTGAAGGTGGGGTAGGAGTCCTTGATCTGCTTGTAGCAGTTGAGGGCATCCTGATATTTCTTCTGGGCATCGTAGATGTTGGCTTTCTTCCAGAGTACGGCGGGAGCGATCTGCTGGTTGCCGGAGGCAAGGCGGAGGGCTTTGTCGTAGGCAGAGAGGGCATCATCGTATTTCTTGATGTTGACGTAGGAGTCGCCGAGGAGTACATCGGCCTGAGCCTGCATTACATCGTCTTTAGTGCTGAAGCTTTTGAGGTATTTTGCAGCCTGCTCGTACTTGCCCTGACGGTAGAATGCTTCGGCAGCCTGGAGGGCTGCGAGGTTGCCGGCGTCAGAACCGGAATACTTGTCGGCTACTTTGGCATATTCCACGGCTGCGATGGAGTCGTTGCCGTTGGCTTTTGTCTCTACCTGGAAGTAGGCGTTCTGGGAGTTCTTGTAGGAGGGTTGGAGGTATCCCCAGTACCAGGCGGCGCCGCCGGCGGCAAAGATTACAATCAATGCGATACACCAGTAGATGACCTTTTTATTGTTGGCCACATGTTGGGTGGCACGGGTAAGGTTGTCATTGATGTTGTCGATAGCGTTTTGCTCCTGGTTGTTGTCGTTAGTTGCCATTGGTGTCAACAATGATATTTTTAAGTAACTTGTTCGGATTGGATGAGCGCCTCCCGCCAAGGGGTGATGCTCTGAATTGCAAAGTTAAGAATAAATTGTGGTATAGGCAATTATTTTGGTAAATATTTTTTGTGGCGGTCGATTTTATCGTCTGTGGAGATGGTGAATGCGATTTTTGGAGTTATATTTGCATAGGAATTGGGAGATTGCCGCGATCGGCATTCCCTTGCGTCGGGGCGCATGAGCTCCGGGGAGGGGATTGCGGCGGAGGGGGAAGAAACAGTGCTGTAAACTATATACAATAATGGCTCAGGAACTTACACTCGGTACCCGTCTGGGTATGCATATGACTCAGCAGCAGCTCCGCTTTGTGGAGCTGCTCGAACTCACTGCGCCCGAGCTTGACGATGAGGTGGAGCGTGAGATCGAGGCCAATCCGGCACTTGAGGTTGTGGAGGATTCCGGGCGCGTGGAGGCGTCGGAGGCCGACCGCACGCCATATTATCTGCGCCGGGCGTCGGGCGGGGGAGGAGATGAGGCGCCACGGGAGTTTGCGCCTGTCGACACCGGAGAGTCGCTTTATGACGTGCTGCTTGAGCAGATTTCGCAGAGTGCGGCAGATGAGGACACGATGGCGATGGCGCGTTATCTGGCAGGCAATCTTGACAGCAACGGCTATCTGCGTCGGCCGCTCGGCATGGTGATTGAGGATATTGCGGCCGATCGCGGCATAGAAGTGAAAAGGGAGGTGGCCGAGGGAGCGTTGCAGCTTCTGCGCTCGCTTGAGCCGGCCGGTGTGGGCGCGGAGAATCTCAGGGAGTGCCTGCTGCTTCAGTTATACCGTATGCCCCCCTCGAAAGTGCGTGATGACAGCATAAGGATACTTGAGGAGCAGTTTGAAGCCTTCTCCATGCGCCACAGTCACCGGATAATCTCGGCGCTGCATATGAGCCGGGATGAGATAGCGGCTGCGAACGCACTGATACTTACGCTCAATCCCAAGCCCGGGGCATCCTACGGAGGAGCGGCCTCGACGGCGGCGGGTGTGATTGTGCCCGACTATAACGTAGGGCGCGAGGACGACGGCCTGTATATTTCGCTCAATAACCATATTCCGGAACTTGCCATAGGCGAGAGCTTCGCCGAGGCTGTCAGAGGGTTGGAGGGGCGTCGGGGGCGCCCGCGGAAGGGGACCGAATTTGTGCGCGACCGCTACAAGAGCGCTTCCGAATTCCTCCAGCTGCTGCGTCAGCGCCAGCAGACGATGATGGGGATCATGACAGCCATAGTGGCTCATCAGAAAGAATATTTCGAGACGGGTGATGTCTATGCGCTGCGTCCGATGATACTGAAAGATATAGAGCGTGCCACGGGTTACGACAAATCGGTCATATCGCGGGCCACCAACAACAAGTATGTAGCCACTCCATGGGGAGCCGTGATGCCGGTACGGGCTTTTTTCAGCGATACCGTCACATCGGCACGCCGAGCTGGTGCCGATGAAGTGGCGCCCGCAGAGGGGGGCTCAGATGGGGATGAGGCGGAAGGGCAGCAGGGCGACGTGCTTACCAACCGCCAGATAGAGGCCGCCATCAGGGAATTGGTGGAGCATGAGGATAAGCGGCATCCTCTGAGCGATGAGAAGCTGCGTGGCGAATTGCTGAAACGGGGTTATGATGTCTCGCGCCGTACGGTGGCCAAATACCGCGACCGTACGGGTATACTCGTGGCGCGACTGCGGCGCCAGTTATGATAAGATGGGTGATGGGTGATGGCCGAAGTGCTGATTTTCGGGCGCCCCGGGGTGAGAATGGCCTCAGAGTATCGGCAGCTCGATGCGGAACGTGGTGCCTTGCCCTAATTCGGAGCATTTCACGAATATGCGTCCGCCGTGATACTCCTCGATGATGCGCTTCACAAGCGTCAGGCCAAGTCCCCATCCACGCTTCTTGGTGGTATATCCGGGATTGAATACGGTCTTGAAATTCTTTCGTGCGATCCCCTTCCCGGTATCCGATATCTCGATGAAGGCCAGATTCTTTTCCGCTCCGGTGACGATATCGATGCGTCCTTCGCCGTCCATGGCATCTACTGCATTCTTGGTGAGGTTCTCCATCACCCACTCGAAGAGCGGGCGGGAGAGGCGCACTCCGTGATCATCGGAATCCAGGTGCATCGATATGGATACCTTGCCGGAGATACGGTTCTTCATATAGTCGAGCGAAGAGCCCACCACGTCATTGAGGTATTCCACATTCAGCTCCGGAGTAGAACCGATTTTAGAGAATCTGTCGGCAATCACCGACAGGCGCCGCACGTCCTTGTCGATTTCCGTGGTCACTTCCTTATCGGCGCCCGTCAGTTCGAGATACTGCGTCCAGGCCATAAGCGACGAGATCGGGGTGCCGAGCTGATGGGCGGTCTCCTTGGATAGTCCGACCCAGACGCGGTTCTGCTCGGCGCGTTTGGAATAAAGCACCGCCACATAAATTATCACCACCAGCACTACCATCACGCCGAGCTGCACGTAAGGGTATAGGCTCAGCCTGCGCAGCAGGATCGAATCTTCGTAATAGATGTACTGGCGTGTATTGTCGAAGATTTCCACCTCGATGAAATGCGGGTTCTTACGGGCCATCTGGTGCAGCGGGGTGTCGCCCCCCTGAGCCTTAAGCCTCTTAAGGAGATAAGAACGGTTGCGCTGCGACAGCTGCTCGAATCCGGCTCCCGCTTCGGGCTGATGCTCCGGGAGATTGAAATTACGGAATTCGAGGATGTTGAAATCATCGTCGGCCACCATCACGGGAATCGAGTTATTCTGCTCGATTATGGAAAGCAGGAATTCGAAATCGGAATCCACATCGGCCTTGGCGAGGCGTTCGGTAGCCTTGGCCCAGATGTTCATTCGCTCCCGCTCCTGCTGAGCGAGTGCCTTGACGAGATTATTGGATATAAGCATCACGGCCACTACGGCCGAAAGGCTTATGGCCAGGAAGATTATCTTGCCTGCGCGCTGATTGTCGTAGAATGACAGACGGGCCATAATTACGCTCTATGTGTGGATGTAAGCCGGGGGAGTAGAGATAAGGTTTTTCAGAACTCCAGAGTGCGTGCCGCCGCACCGTTGCCGGCGGATTCAAGGAAATCTGAGAGGATATAGCGTGCCACGGCCGAAGAGTCGTGATCCCCGATTACGACATCGGCCTTCTCCAGCACCTCGGGGACGGCATTGCTTACGGCCACCGAAGTATCGGCTATGGCAAACATTGACAGGTCGTTGAGATTGTCGCCGAACACCACAATCCTCTCCGCCCCGCATTCTCGGGCGAGAGTGCGGATGGCCTGTGCTTTTGAGGCCTGCTGCGGGAAGGCCTCGATCATGGCGATTTCCGGATCATTGGCATCATTATAGAACATCGGATTCACCCCCGGCACGCCGCAGAGGCGCCGGTAGGCGGGATGAGCCATCCCGGCAGGCTGCATGGCGAAGAGCAGCATGGCATTGTCGATGTGTTCGGGGAATGTGCTGGTCCCGTCCGGCGGGATAAGGAATGTCTTATAGGGACTGTGCGAGCGTGCGGCGATAAACTCACGCTCCATATCCGAGAGCGGACCGTCGTGATATACGAAAATCCTGTTGTCGCGCAGCGTATAGAGGAAGTACGACAGACCGTGGCTGCGGTAAATTTCCCTTAGTGTATCTACCGTATGCTGCGGGAAGAAATGCGTATTTGAGTAGGTGTCGGAGCTGCGGAGCCACATTGTGGCGCCGGTCATCACGATTGCCGGGAGCCGGAGGTGCAGGTCCTTGAGCAGAGAGCCCAGCGTGCCGGGTGTGCGGGCCGTGGCTACTGTAAAGAGGGCACCGCAGTCGATGGCGCGGTTGATCATGTCGGCGGCATCGTCGGGGATACGTATCGAGGAGTCGAGCAGGGTGCCGTCGAGATCGGAGACGTATAGGGTTTTAGCGGGTTGCATTTGATTGCTTGATTTCAGTGTATTCCACATCGCTGACCTGGTTTTCGACCTTGAAATCCACCCGGGAGCCGGATTTCGAGTCTTGGGTGCGGATGATGGTCTGTGAGAATTCCCGTATTTCCGTGTATTCCACGTCAACGGCATATTCACGGGGTATTATGGGTTCATTGGGTCTGCGTCGCGCGTCGGCGCGACGGCGCGGGTCAGGGGCTGACCAGGTGCCGTATCGGGCATTTTGCTGGCGTCGGGCTTCCTTTTCAGCCTTACGCTGCTCCTTTTCGGTGGGCATTCCCATCTGGCGTCGCAGATAGTCGGCCAGTTTCTGTTCGGCCCGGCGTTGCAGCCATGGGCGGATATATGGTGCGAAGATGAGCCATATGGCTATCAGCGCGAGAATTATAACGATAGCGGTCATTACGGATGATAGAACTAAGGATATGACAGTAAGCGGCGGAGCCTTGGTATTTGAGAATCGGCCGGTGGGGATGGCCGCATGTCAGGACTCAGGCACGCGGAGCGGCAAAAGCCGAAAGGATGAGATAAAAGCAGATTATCGGTATAAGCCCCTGCAGCCCGAGGAATATCAGAGCCAGCGCGGAGCCTGCGATAAGGATCCACCGGTGTTGGTTGCCACTCCACCGATAGTCGTGGAACTTTAGGGAAAACAGCGGCAGTGGCGACACCATAAGCCAAGCCTCAATAATCACGGTCGGGATAATCACGGCCGATGACCATAGCCATTCCCATTCGGGATGATGGCACATTAGCGCCACATATCCGATCCAGAAAAGCGCGTTGGCCGGGATCGGGAGGCCGATGAAGGAGGAAGTCTGTCGGGTGTCGACATTGAATCTGGCCAGTCGCAGAGCTCCGGCCACAGGGATCAGCATGGCGATCCACGGGAGCCAGGAGGGGAGCCAGGGCCTGATGGCAAGCATATTGAGAAGGAGCATGGCGGGCGCCACGCCGAAACTTACGAGGTCAGAGAGCGAGTCGAGCTCCTTGCCCAAAGCCGACCAGGCTTTCAGCAGCCGGGCGGTGAAGCCGTCGAGGAAATCGGCGGCCACAGCCACTGCGATCGCGATGCAAGCCCATTGCCATCCGGCCATGGATGCCGAGATGTCGAGGGGATGGAATGCGAACACAATCGCCACGCAACCGGCCAGGATATTCAGGCAAGTCAGCGTGTTGGGCAGATTTCTACGGAATATATTCATTTCTTATCAAGGCGAGCGATAGGGGTCAGGCCGCCGCGGGTGATCTGTCCCATTTTCACCAGAATGTCACAGTCAAGAGGTAGATAGATATCGACTCGCGAACCGAACTTGATGAATCCGAGATGCTCGTCGATGGTGGCATTGTCGCCTACGGCGGCATAGGTGACAATCCTTCGGGCCATGGCTCCGGCAATCTGGCGCACCGTGATGAGCTGCCCGTTGGAGAGGCGCATTCCGATTGTGGAGCGTTCGTTCTCGGTGCTGCTTTTCGGAAGATAAGCCGAAAGGAAGCGACCGTCATGATGCTCCACATACTCTACAACGCCTGAAGCCGGATACCAGTTTGCATGGACGTTGAGCGGCGACATGAACACCGACAGCAGAATCGCCTCAGCCTGCAGGAACTCCGGCTCATATACCCTTTCGATGGCCACGACCTTGCCGTCGACCGAACTTACCACAAGCCCGTCGGGATTGCCATGGAACGTGCGTTTCGGGCATCGGAAGAAATTGAACACGAAAGAATACACCAGCAGCGACACCGCCGAAAGCGATGCCGGCATAATCCAAGGGGGCAGAAACAACCATACGGGGATGTTGAGGGCTGCCAGCACCAGGAAAAGCATTATCAGTATATTCGTACCTTCGTGATGGATTTTCATTGCGGTAGTGTGGGGTATCGGTATGTTTTGAAGTGTCGGGAGCCTGCGGCTTCCGGCAACGCACGTACAAATTTACAAAAAATCTTCACAATATCCCCCTAAAACGGGGAAAAGAATCAAAAAAAGGGTAACGACGGGGTAAAAAAGGGTGTTCAGAAATCAAAAAAGCGCCGGAAATTGATTAATTTTGCATTTTGGGAGAGTGCAGCGCCCCTCAGTGGCGGCGGTGCGCCCGCTTCCCGGCCTGCCGTCGGCACCGGCATCATCGCCGCGTGTGAAAAGGGGGTACGGCATCCGACACAACAACAAACAACAGCTTCATATATTGATTATGGACATCTCATACAAATGGCTCAAACGCTATATTGATTTCGACTATACTCCCCGTGAGCTTGCGGCGGTGTTCACCTCTCTCGGTCTTGAATGCGACAATGTAGAGGAGGTGGAGAGCATCCGCGGCGGCCTGCGCGGTATCGTCATAGGCAAAGTGCTCACATGTGAGCCTCATCCTGATTCCGACCATCTGCACGTCACCACCGTCGACCTCGGCGACGGCGCCGCCACACAGATAGTGTGCGGCGCTCCCAACGTGGCTGCCGGCCAGACCGTAGTGGTGGCCACCGTAGGCACCACGCTCTACGATGGCGACAAGGAGTTTCAGATACGCAAGTCAAAAATACGCGGAGTGGAATCGTTCGGCATGATATGTGCCGAAGATGAAATCGGACTTGGCGAAAGCCACGACGGCATAATGGTGCTCAAGGAGGAAGTGGCTCCCGGCACCCCGGCTGCCGCATATTTCGGAGTAGAGAGCGACTACCGTCTTGAAGTAGAGCTCACCCCCAACCGAGTGGATGCCGCAAGCCACTACGGCTGCGCCCGCGACCTCAAGGCCCATCTCTGGAAAGAGCTCTATGCAGCCGACTCGCAGGCCGTGCTGCCCGAAGTGCGCATCCCCGATGAAAATGCCTTCGCCATCGACCGCCCCGACGGCGGCGCCACCGTAGAAGTGGAGGATACCGACGGATGCGGCCGCTACACCGGCATCACCGTGCGCGGCGTCAAAGTGGCCGAATCGCCCGAATGGCTCCGCAACCTGCTCACCGCAGCCGGCCAGCGCCCCATCAATAATATAGTAGACATCACCAACTTCATACTCCTCGGCCTCGGCCAGCCCCTGCATTGCTTCGACCTGGCCCACGTCAAAGGGGAGCGCCTCATAGTGCGCACATGCCCCGAGGGGACACCCTTCGTGACGCTCGACGGCGTGGAGCACAAGCTTTCCGACCGCGACATGATGATATGCGATGCCGAAAAGCCCCTGGCCATGGCCGGAGTGTTCGGCGGTCTGGACTCCGGAGTGACCGAGTCTACGCGTGATATCTTCATCGAGAGCGCATGGTTCAATCCCACACGCGTGCGCCGCACCGCACGCCGTCACGGCCTGAGCACCGACGCCTCATTCCGCTACGAGCGCGGCACCGACCCCTCCGTCACCCTCTACGCCGCACGTCTGGCCGCAGTGATGGTGCAGCAGCTTGCCGGCGGCGAAGTCTGCGGGCCGCTTACCGACATCTATCCCGATGAAATACTCCCCGCCGAGGTCGACTTCTCCCTCTCATACTGCAATTCGCTTATCGGCAAGGAGATCCCCCGCGAGATGGTGATGTGCATACTCAAAGCGCTTGAGTTCGGAGTCGTGGAGACCGAAAACCCCGACATGCTTCGCCTGCATGTGCCTACATACCGGGTCGACGTCACCCGCCCCTGCGACGTGGTGGAAGAGATACTGCGCGTGTATGGCTACAACAACGTGGAGTTCGGCACCGAAATGCACGCCAACCTCTCGCAGCGCGGCGCCACCGACTTCAGCTACGCCCTGCAGCAGACCGTAAGCGACTCCCTGACAGCACAGGGATTCATGGAGATCCTCAACAACTCACTTACAGCCCTCTCTTATTATGAAGAGAACGAGGTATACCCCCGCAGCCGGGCAGTGGCAGTGATGAATCCGCTCAGCCAGGATCTCAGCCTGATGCGCCAGACCCTGCTTTACGGCGGCCTGGAGTCAATCAGCCACAACGTCAACCGCAAGGCGGCCGACCTGCGTCTATATGAGTTCGGCAACGTCTACAGCTACGACGCGGCCCGCGCCGAGGCAAAGCCCGACCGTCCGCTGGCCGGATACAGCGAGTCAATGCATCTTGGCCTCTGGCTCACGGGCGACTTCCGCCTCCCGGGCTGGAACAGCCAGCGCGCCGAAGCCACCGTCTACGACCTTAAGGGAGTGGTAGAGAATCTCTTCCGCACCCTCGGCATACAGCAGGGCGCACTGCGCTACAGCCAGGACCATAACGCGCTGTTCTCAGTGCGGCTCAATATCGAATCCAAAGCCGGCAAGGCACTTGGCCATCTCGGCCTGATCAGCCGCAAGGAACTCAAGCGGTTTGACATAGAAGGAGATGTGGCTTACGCCGAATTCGACTGGGATGAACTCTACCGCATGGCATCGCGCACCGAAGTGCTTTACGCCCCGCTGCCGAAGACGCAGCCCGTGCGCCGCGACCTGGCCCTGCTCCTCGACACCGACGTCACATTCGCCCGCGTCGAAGAGGCTATCCGTAAGGCCGAGCGCAAACTGCTGCGCGAAGTGTGGCTATTCGACGTATATGAAGGGAAGAACCTCCCGGCAGGCAAGAAGTCGTATGCAGTGGCCATGACACTTCAGGACGAGGAAAAGACCCTCAACGACCGCCAGATCGAGGCAGTGATGAAGAAAATCATCGATTCACTGACTAAAAACACCGGTGCAGAACTGCGCTGATACCCCTTAACCGACAGATATACCCCGCCGGAGCCGGCCAGCTCCGGCCCGGCGGAATAAAAATAAAACAACAAAACAAAAATCAGACATAATTCCCATGGGAAGAGCTTTTGAATTCCGCAAAGCCCGCAAGCTCAAGCGCTGGGGCAACATGAGCCGTACATTCACACGCATCGGCAAAGAAATCACCATCGCAGCCAAGGCCGGAGGTCCGGATCCCGCCATGAACCCCCGCCTGCGCGTGCTGATACACAATGCCAAGGCAGCCAACATGCCCAAAGACACCATCGACCGAGCAATCAAGAAAGCCACCGACAAGGATGCTTCCGATTACAAGGAGATAGTATACGAAGGATACGGCCCCTTCGGCATCGCCATCGTGGTAGAGACCGCCACCGACAACAATCAGCGCACCGTGGCCAACGTGCGCAGCTACTTCACCAAGCACGGCGGCTCTCTGGGCACGCAGGGCTCGCTGTCGTTCCTGTTCGACCACAAGAGCGTGTTCCACATCAAACCCGCCGAAGGGCTTGACAAGGAAGAGTTCGAACTCTCGCTGATGGACTACGAGGCAGAACTCGAGGCCGACGAAGAGGAATGGCTCATCTACGGCGCCTTCGAGCAGTTTGCCAACCTGCAGAAATTCCTCGAAGACAGCGGTGTGGAAATCGTATCGGCAGAGTTCGAGCGCATCCCCACCGACTACAAGGAGGTGACAGCCGAGCAGCGAGAGACAATCGAGAAACTCCTGGAACGCTTCGAAGACGACGACGACGTGCAGAACGTGTTCCACAACATGAAAGATGAGGAAGCAGAATAATGCTGAAGCGTATTCTTAAGACGCTGGCACTGTCCTTGCTCCTGCTGGGCATGGCATTGCCGGCCCGGGCTGTGAGTCAGAAAGAGATGGAGCAGGCACGCACCATCACGGCATTCTGGTACCTGCGCTATGCCAACGATGGCGCCGGATATATGGAAGACGGCAAGATGCCCTCTACCATGACCGAACTCGAAAAGATGCTGAAAGAGACGGAGCGCGCCAACCTGAAAGCCTTCAAGGCAGTATCGACGCCTTCTGACTATGCGACTTGGGATAAAAAGAAACTCGTGGCCTACTGGGGCGGCACCTTCTTCAACTCTCCCGGCCTGTCGGCCAAAGGGAAGGTGGCGCGTCGCCGCGTGGAGGGGAAACTCAATGCAATGACCGTGGCCTCTCCCACGGCAGAGGCTGCCGCGCCCGCTGAGCAGCCTGCTGCCGCACAGGCGCAGGACGGAGCCGCCAAGGCCCCGGCAGCCCCGCAGCCGGCGGTGGCCGCTGACGCTCCTGTCCGCGAGACGGCCCGTGCGGTCGATTCATCTGTGGCCGTGGTGGAAGAGCCCGAAGTGCGTCAGGATCGCCGTGGCGGCTCCGGATCCACATGGATCTACATCGTGGCGCTGATCGTGCTGGTAGGGGTGGTGATATGGCTCGTGATATTCGCCTCAAAGACTATGCAGCAGAGCGAGTCGCGGCATGACGATGCCTCTGATGACGAAGGCCGCGTACGTCGGCGTCAGCCGGCCGAAGCATCATCCGCCGCACTCCAGGCCGAGGCATCGGCCGGAAGCAGTGACGGCGAAGTGCGCGCACTGCACCGCGAGATAAAAGGGCTGCGCGAACAGTGCATGCGCCTGGGTGAAGAAAACGGTCGCCTTGAAGCCGACCTGTCCGAAGCCCGCCGCGAGCTTGATGCCCTGCGCGGGCGTCTGCGTGCGGCAGAGGCAGTGGCCTCTGCCACATCAGCGGCAGCCGCTGCGGAATCTCCCCGCCGGGAGCCTGCCGAATCGGCCGGGTCCGCTCCGGCACCTCCCCGCCAGGCCTCGCCTGCGTCCCGCCCCGCACCCCGCAAAGTAGCCCCGGTGACCGAAGAAGTGGAAGAGCCACGCGAGATATATCTCGGACGCGTCAACCCCAAAGGGCTCTTTGTGCGTGCCGACCGCCGTCCGGTGGCCGACAAGACAGTATTCGTGCTCACCACGACCGATGGCTACACAGGCTCCTACCGGGTGCTGCAGGCCACCGAAGTGATAGAGCGCTGTCTGGAGAATCCCGACCACTATCTGGCCGGAGGATGCACCGCTCCCGACCTTCTTGCCACCGAAGACGCCACCTGTATCCGCACCCTTCAGTCGGGCACGGCCATCTTCGAGAACGGCTGCTGGCGCATGATCCGCAAGACCAAGATAGTATACGAGTGATTCTCCGCTCCGTTGCATCCCCGACGGAGGGAAATGACGCAGGACCCATGCGACTTGAATTAATTCAAGTTTGGGTGAATCTGTTTGGCAGAATAAGAAAAAAGTATTAATTTTGCCGTGAATATCGGCTGCAGCTCAAAGACTGCGGCCGATGGAGGCCCTGATGGCGGAATCGGTAGACGCGCTGGTCTCAAACACCAGTGGAGCAATCCGTGCCGGTTCGACCCCGGCTCAGGGTACGCAGCCGTGGAGAAGAGTGATCTTCCCCACGGCTTTTCTCTTATATGGCGCATGTCAGGGGAGGGGAGGGGCGGCTTCCCCGGTCAGACGTGTCACATTCTATTTGGCGCCGAAAGGGGATGACGCAAAAAAAAAAGAGCGGGGCGCGAAGCATCAGCTTCGCGCCCCGCTTGCACTTGTCGGGGTGAGGCGACTCGAACGCCCGACCTCTACGTCCCGAACGTAGCACGCTACCAACTGCGCTACACCCCGAGTGCGGATTGCGAGTGCAAAGTTAATGCTTTTATTCGGATTGTCCAAATTTTTAAGCCAAAAATTAGTCGGTACGGATATTTTTGCTTAAATTTGCAGTGGATGCAAATCGCGTTTTGTATCTGTTTTCAACAAATCTCGACGCGATGGTGGGGTTTATCTTCTGATTATGTGTCAGAATTTCACCGACCGATGCCAAATAATAACTAATTCAGATATGCTTATGAAAAAAATTCTATCTTTACTCTGCGCCGCTGTCATGGCTCCTATGGCCGTCAGTGCCGCAGACGATGCAGAAGTGGCAGGGCCGGAGCGCCTGTACGCCATCGGCGACTTCAACGAATGGGCCCTCCCCGCAGACGGCAACGACAACGGAGCGATACCCATTGAGCTCTCCGAAGGCACTCCCTCCACCTACTGGGAAGATATGGACATCCCGGCCGGTACGCGCGAATTCATGTTCTGCTACACCAGCCCGGCGACCGGCAACACCGTATATATGGGATCCACACTCCCGTCGTTTACGCTCTACAAATATGCAATGGGAGTATCTTGCATCTATGAGGAATCCGAAAACAGGGAAGAGCTGCATCCCTTCACCCTGCGCGGTTGGGCCGGCTCAAGAATCATGAGCACGATCTACATGGCCTACGGCACAGTCAACTTCGGAGCCCTTGACGGCGTGATGTATCAGTCGCCCGGCAGCGAGATGTATGCCCTCTTTACGATCGAAAACGCCCAAGGCACCTCCACCGAACTGCTCACCCTCACCTCCGACCAGTATGATCCCGCCTTCGGCACCCTTACTTTCGATACTTCCTCCCTCGTGTGGGATCGGGAATTCCTTGAACATGCCTCCAAGGTAAGCCTTATCTTCACCACCGAGCAGAGCGTCACCCCCGATTCGGCTACGTGCTGGGGAGAGGTAGGTCGTTGCGATGCCGTGGTCCCCGGACAGTACAACATAGCCGTAGGTCCCGGCGGCCAGGCATTCGAGTTTGACCTTCCGGGCGAAGGCTACACCACCGCAATCAGCGTGGATATGAACCTCCAGAACGGCCTGGCCTCCGTCAGCCGCCAGACAGAAGCCCTGCCCGGCTACTTCATCTATCTCATCGGCACACCGCAGGGGTGGGACATCAACAGCGCCGCCATGCCGTTAAGTCTCAAGCCCGGCACGACCGGCGTATACGAAGCCACCTACTTCATCGGCGAAGGCGAGGGGATGTTCAGATTCTACAACTCACTCGGCGACTGGGATACCGGGTCGATCGGAGTGCGTGAAGCCGATGAGCCGTCGGCATTCACATTCGCTTCCGACGGGACGATCGAGACATGCTGCCTCTACGGCAAAGGCTCATGGGAGCTTGCCGACTGGGAAGGAGGCGAGGTATACATGCGTGTGGACCTGGAGAACTGGACCATCCTCTTCAAGACCGACCGGATGATCAACGGCATCTCCGGTCCCGAAGTGAATGGCGAAGAGAGTGCGACTGTGTGGTATGACCTTCAGGGCGCACCGGTGAGCCATCCCGTAAAAGGTGGAATCTACATCAAGGTGACCGACAAAGGAAGCGCCAAAGTAGTATATTGAGCCGCCTGGCATCCATCCGCGACGCCCCGCAGCGCCCAGCTCCGCCGCAGCCGCGTGCCTTACAGCTGAAAAATCGAATCCCCTTGCCTCCGGTCGCCGGAGGCAAGGGGATTTTACATTTTTTATATAGAAAAAGCGGGGAAAAAATATGAAAATCCGTGGCTAAGTGTTAAATTTGTAGTTTGAAACGGTAAATACCCATCGGCCATCGGCATGATGGAATCTGTAATGCCGTGCATACCAACAGGATAGCAACGTATGGATATACTACAGTTCATGAAGCGAAGGGCCGACTTCCAGTCGCTTCTATTAAGTGCCGGTACGGTTGTGGCCGGCACGGCGGCCGCAGTGGTGCGTGGCAATATGGAGGTGCTGGCAGCTTCCGTATGCCTTCTTTTCGCACTGGCCATGCAGTTAGGCTGTAATTTCTACCACAGTTACCTTGTGATGCGCCATTCAGAGCCGTTGCCCGGCCGTCCTGACCGGGTGCGCGAAGGCGACCGCACCTTATCCCTCCGCGTTCTGCGCGAGGGGAGCACGGCCTGTCTGATCATCTCCCTTATGCTCGGCCTGACGATCATGACAATGTCGGCCGACTTCTGGTGGACCATCATCGTGGGAGGCTGCATCTACAGCCTGGTGTATCTTATGACCATCGGGCCGCGCGTATACCGCAATCCGGGCTCGCTGCTGATTACCTTCCTGCTGTTTGGCCCCATAGGGGTAATGGCCACAGGATTCCTGCAGTTTCAGCACGAAGCGGCCCGCTCGCTATGGAACTTCTACGACTCCTCCCCCTGCCTGTTCTTAGGAGTGGCAATGGGATTCCTGGCCTGCTCGCATCATCTGGTGCTGGCCTATTTCAATTACGAGATAAA
Source organism: uncultured Porphyromonadaceae bacterium (assembly GCA_947176605.1). Classification (GTDB taxonomy): domain Bacteria; phylum Bacteroidota; class Bacteroidia; order Bacteroidales; family Muribaculaceae; genus Lepagella. The sequence continues at coordinate 36,509 of CAMWRH010000008.1, read as the reverse complement.
TCCCACACCCTCGCAGAAAGGATGCGTGAGCTTCTTCGGGCGGCGCGGCGTGATACTGCTTACCGGGATATGCGGAATGCTGATGCTTGCCACCGTGGTATGGTCGGTATTCAGCCTGTCGTTCCCCAGTCCGCTGATAGCCGTCATCCCCGGATTCCTCGGATTCGCGCTCAATACCCTTGTGGCCTTCACCATGTCGCGGGCCGGAGTAGGAGAGCTGCATCATCTGATCACGCTGACCAGAGTCAACTACTTTCTCACCGCGCTGCTGTTCTTTATCATATGGTGGGTGCTCGGCACCCCCGACGACTCGATGCGCATGCTCTTCTGAGCCGAAAAAAGAAAATCCCCCCAACAATCAATAGATAACAACAATTTAAACGTAAAGGAAACATGAATTATCTGTTTACGTCTGAATCTGTGTCAGAGGGGCATCCCGACAAGGTGTCAGACCAGATTTCGGATGCACTTCTTGATGAGTTCCTGGCCTACGATCCGCAAAGCCACGTGGCCATAGAGACACTCTGCACCACAGGCCAGGTCGTGGTGGCAGGTGAAGTCACTTCAGAGGCATACATAGACGTGCCCGCCGTGACGCGCGATGTGATCAACCGTATCGGTTACAACAGGGGGGCATACCGTTTCGACGGCGATTCCCTCGGCCTGCTCACTGCCATCCACGAACAGAGCGGCGACATCGACCGGGGCGTACGCCGCCAGGACATCACCGACGACGAGGCCGACCGCCAGGGTGCCGGCGACCAGGGGATGATGTTCGGGTATGCCGTCGACGAGACGTCCAACTACATGCCCCTCACCCTCGACCTGTCGCACATGCTGCTTCGCGAGCTCGCCGACATACGGCGCGAAGGCAAGGAGATGACCTACTACCGCAAAGGGAAACTGACCACATACCTCCGCCCCGACGCAAAAAGCCAGGTGACGGTGGAATATGATGCCGACCATCGTCCGGTGCGGATACACACCATCGTCGTATCCACCCAGCACGACGACTTCATACAGCCTCTCGACGATACCGAAGAGGCACAGCGCAAGGCCGATGCCGAAATGCTGGCCGTGATACGCCGTGATGTGGAGCAGGTGCTCCTGCCGCGTGTGAAGGCCAAGCTCCCGGCTGAACTTCAGGCCCTGTTTGAGGGTATGGAAAAACTGCACGTCAATCCTACAGGCAAATTCGTGCTTGGAGGTCCGCACGCCGACACCGGCCTGACGGGGCGTAAGATAATCGTGGATACCTACGGTGGCAAAGGCGCGCATGGCGGCGGAGCCTTCTCGGGCAAGGACCCCTCCAAGGTAGACCGCTCGGCTGCATATGCCTGCCGTCACATCGCCAAAAACCTTGTGGCCGCCGGAGTGGCCCGCGAGGTGCTCGTGCAGGTGGCCTACGCCATCGGCGTGGCAGAGCCGGTGAGCCTCTTCATCAATACCTACGGCACCGCAAAGGTCGACCTCTCGGATGCCGAGATCGCCGACAAGGTGAAGCACCTGTTCGACATGCGTCCGCGCATGATCGAAGAGCGTCTCAAGCTGCGCAATCCCATTTACCTTGAGACGGCAGCCTACGGCCATATGGGACGCCAGCCGCAGACAGTGACCAAAAAATTCGGTGTCTACACAAAGCGCCCCTTCGAGCGCGAAGTAGAGCTCTTCACCTGGGAGAAGCTCGATTATGTGGAAAAAATCCGCGAAGCCTTCGGCCTCTGATAAGATCAGCCGACAGTGACACTGCTGAGCGATATGCTCAGCAGCAGTCGCATGGAAATACATGTATACAAAATAGAATCCGCCGGTCGTCGACCGGCGGATTCTATTTTATGCATGGCTGTCTCGTATTGCGGTAGAGGAAGCATCATTCAGCTTCCCCTACTATGGCATTGGCGCGTTGCACGGCCAGCGAAATGTGCGAACAGATATTCTCCGAGCCGATCAGCCGGTCGATGCCGGCCTTATGCAGGTCGTCGGATACCTGCTGGTTTACACCCGAAAGCACCACAGTGATATCCTCCGCCTGCGAACCGCGTATCAGAATCTCAAGATTATGGATGCCGGTGGCATCGATAAAGGGCACCTTGCGCATACGGATGATGCGCACACGGGGCTTCTCCGACATATGCGTATTACGCATCACCTCGTCGAATTTGGTGGCCACGCCGAAGAAGAACGGCCCGTCGATTTCGTATACACCCACACCCTTGCGCAGATCGAGCAGTTCGTGGGTCGACAGGTCGGATCCCTCGGCAGCGTCAAGCTTCTCGCCATAGACGCGCACCGAAGTATTCTGCATCACACGCTGCAGGAACAGCACAATGGCCAGCAGCAGACCCATCTCGATGGCAATCGTAAGGTCGAAAATCACAGTCAGCAGGAATGTCACAGCCAGCACCGAGATATCGCTCTTCGGGGCCTTCATGATTCCCAATACAGTGCGCCAGCCGCTCATATTGTAGGCCACCACGATCAGCACCGCGCCCAGACACGCCATCGGCACGAGATTGATCAGAGGCATAAGGAAAAGATAAGCCAGCAGAAGCACCACGGCATGGATCATCCCGGCCACCGGAGTGCGTCCGCCATTGGTGATATTGGTCATAGTGCGCGCAATCGCACCCGTCACGGGAATGCCGCCGAAGAAAGGCACCGCAATGTTGGCTATACCCTGGCCGATAAGTTCGGTATTGGAATTGGTGCGGGATCCGGTCACACCATCAGCCACAGTGGCCGACAGCAGCGACTCGATGGCGCCCAGCACCGCAATCGTAAATGCCGAGGGGAGGAGCAGATTGATGCTCTCCATGTTGAGTCCGATGGAATGCGGATGAGGTATGTCGGTGGTCAGGTCGCGGAAACGCTTGCCGATGGTCTCCACCTCCGAGCAGTATCCGAACTGATTGAGCACCCACACCGCAAGCGTCATGACCACAATGGCCAGCAACGCCCCCGGCAGACGGCTTGAGATACGGGGCGCGCCCACGATAAGCAGGATCGATACCAGGCCGATGGCCGTAGTGGTAAGGTCGATAGAAGCGAAATGGCGGAAATATACCCCCCACTTCCCTATGAAATCACCCGGAATCTTCTCATCTATGGTAAGGCCGAAGAAATCCGGCATCTGCGTGGAGAAGATCGTCAGGGCGATACCGGCAGTGAAACCCACCACAATCGGATACGGTATGAACTTGATGACAGTGCCGAGCTTAAAGAGCCCCATGATTACCAGAAGGCATCCGGCCATGAAAGTGGCGATGGCCAGACCCGAAAGGCCGTAATTGGCGATAATGTTGTAGACGATTACGATGAAAGCGCCCGTCGGACCACCGATCTGCACCGAGTTGCCACCCAGGGCCGACACAAGAAAACCGCCGATGATGGCCGTAATCAGACCCACCGAAGGGTTGACACCCGAAGCGATGGCAAAAGCGATGGCGAGCGGAAGAGCCACAATGCCCACCACGATGCCGGCGATAAGATCGGATTTGAATCGTGAAAGTGAATAATTCTTTAAACACTGAATAGATGCCGGCTTGAAATCCGGAGCATGCAATAGATCCATAATTTCTAAATCTCTGTAGTTTAGATATATATACTGCTATGGCGCTCGTGGCGACCGATTGACGGCGGCCACGCTCGTACACACTTTTTCACAAACAGGCCGCAAAGGTACGATTTTTTTGTTATCTTTGCAAATTAAATTGTTCAAATAAGATGCCCCCGGGTTCTGGGCCGGCGTCCACAGGCCCTGTGCGTCCCGACATATACCGGGTCGACATGAGCCGGGCCGACATGGTGCCCCTACGGCAGCAGAGCCATGGCATCGGAGCTTTGACATGGCATGGGCCGATTGGCCCGGAGCCACGACGAATCAAATACAAAAGAAGACAATGAAAGAGACCCTCGAATATATCCCTGCCCCGGAGCTGCGCCAGGAGATGACGCTCCGGCTCGGCCGAGTGGCGGAGGCAATGACCGCAGCCGGAATGGATGCGCTCCTGATAGCTACCAATGCCAACCTGTATTATGCTTCCGGAATCCTGTTCAGAGGCTACGTCTACCTCACCCGCGAGGGGCGGGCCGTATACTTCGTCATACGCCCCGCCGGAGTGCACACAGCCGCCGACGTGGTGGAAATCCGCAAGCCCGAGATGATACCCGCCGAACTCGGGCGCCTCGGCATCACGCCGGCAGCTACGATCGGTCTGGAACTCGACGTGCAGAGCTACTCCGACATAGAGCGCCTGCGACGCGTATTCCCCACGGCCACCATAGCCAACGCCTCCCCGCTGCTACGCGGATGCCGCCAGGTAAAGACCCCCTACGAAATCGACCGGATGAAAGAGGACGGCCAGCATCACGTGGCCGTATACCGCAAGATACAGCGCCTCTACAAGCGCGACATGACCGATGTGGAATTCCAGATAGCCATAGAGCATGAACTGAGAAGCGAAGGCAACCTCGGATTCCTGCGCGTGGCCGGACAGCTTATGGAAATCAATCTCGGCTCCGTCATAGCAGGCGACAATGCAGATGCTCCCGGCCCGTATGATTTCACCATGGGGGGCGCCGGAGTCAGCCCCGCATTGCCATGCGGAGCATGCGGAGAGATAATGCGCGTAGGCGACACGGTGATGGTAGATGTCAACGGATGCTTCAACGGATACCAGACCGACATGACCCGCGTATGGAGCATCGGTGAGCCATCCCCTCTGGCACTCAAGGCCCATGAATGCTCGCGGCGCATACTGCGCACCCTCGAAAAGGAGGCAAAGCCCGGTGTGGAAGTAGCCGAACTCTACCGCCTGGCCGAAGCCATAGTGGCCGAAGAGGGGCTCGAAGCCTACTTTATGGGGCATCGTCAGCACGCTTCGTTCATAGGGCATGGCATCGGTATCGAGCTTAATGAGACCCCTGCCGTCACCGCTCGCTGCCGGGAGCTTCTCAAAGAGAACATGACCCTCGCCCTGGAACCGAAATTCGTAATCCCCGGCGTCGGAGCCGTAGGAGTGGAAAATACTTATGTAGTGCGCCCCGACGGGCTCGAAAACATCACTCCCTTCGCCGAAGAGATGGAGAATCTGCTCTAAGCATCCCGGCAGGGGAGCGGGGCGCATGGCACACGCCGCCACACGCTCCCCGCAATTCTACGGCCCCACACTTACTTACCTGATAGACCGCAATTTTTATGAAGAGAATCAGCCTCACGCACCCTATCCCCCGATACCGCACGGCAGAAGGGGAGCGGCGCATGCGGAGGTGCAGATGACCGAATGGATACCAATAAAGAAATCAATCTGAAAGAGCGACTGTCGGCACCGGCCTTCCGCATTGTAGGAGAGGCCGCCGACTCACTTGGCCGAGAGGCATACGTGGTGGGGGGATATGTGCGCGACATTTTTCTTGACCGCAAGTCGAAAGACGTGGACTTCGTGACCGTAGGAAGCGGCATCGAGCTGGCCCGGCGTGTGGCCGACATGATCGCCTCACACAGCGGCCGCAAGCCGCACCTCGCCGTATACGCCAATTACGGCACCGCGCAGCTGCGTCACCGCGACCTTGAACTCGAATTCGTCGGAGCCCGCAAGGAATCCTATCATCGCGAGAGCCGCAACCCGATTGTGGAAGACGGCACACTCGACGACGACATGCGCCGCCGCGACTTTACCATCAACGCCATGGCCATCTGCGTCAACGCCGACAGATTCGGCCAGCTGCTCGATCCCTTCGGCGGCCTCGACGACCTGCACCGGCGCACCATACGCACGCCGCTCGATCCCGACGTCACCTTCTCCGACGACCCGCTGCGCATGATGCGCGCCATACGCTTCGCCACACAGCTCGGATTCTACATAGCCCCCGACACCTTCGAGGCGATAAAACGCAATGCCGAACGTATACGTATCATCACCAAAGAGCGTATCAACGACGAGCTCGGCAAAATCATGCGCTCGCCGCGCCCCTCGACCGGATTCCGCCTGCTCGACATGGCCGGACTGCTCGAAATCATATTCCCCGAACTGTGCGCGCTCAAAGGGGTGGAGACACAGGAAGGGCGCGGACATAAAGACAACTTCCTGCACACCCTCAAAGTGCTCGACAACGTGGCCGAAAAAAGCGACGACGAATGGCTCCGCTGGGCAGCACTGCTGCATGACATAGCCAAACCCGTGGTGAAACGCTACGACAAGCGCCTGGGCTGGACCTTCCACAACCACAACTTCATAGGAGAAAAGATGATACCCCGCATTTTCGGGCGCATGAAACTCCCTATGAACGAAAAGATGAAATTCGTGGCCAAGATGGTGGGACTGCACATGCGCCCCCAATCGGTGGCCGACAGCGGAGTGAGCGACAGCGGAGTGCGTCGCCTCATCACCGATGCCGGCAACGACCTGGACTCACTCATGCTCCTGTGCGAGGCCGACATCACTTCCAAAATACCCGAAAAGGTGAAACGCCAGCTCGCCGGATTCGCCCGCCTACGCCAGCGCATGGACGAAATCAATGCCGCCGACGACTACCGCAACTGGAAAAACCCCGTCAACGGCAACGAAATCATGGAGCGCTACGGGCTTCCGCCGTGTCAGAAAGTGGCCGAATACAAGGAAATAATCAAAGAAGCCATCTTCGAAGGGGAAATCCCCAACGAGCATGACGCCGCCATCGAATATCTCGACCGCCGCATAGCGGCCGAAAAAGGGGATGCCCCGCAGCAGGAACCCAAAGAGGCAAAGCGGCTCTAAAATGTTAAAAAATAGGTGGATATTTTGTGTAACTAACGGAAAATAGCTATCTTTGCCCGATATTAACACCCTGCTGAACGCCACAGGGTGGAGAGAATCTTGTAAATAACAACAATAACAGCTATATAATCAAGCTTTTAACTAAGTTTTACCTTAACAATGGCAACATTAGAGAGAATCAGAAGCAAATCAGTGTTCCTGCTGGTTGTGATTTTCGTGGCATTGCTCGCCTTTATCCTTGGCGATGCCATCACCAACGGCCGCAACCTCTTCGGCAGCCACACGACAGTGGCCAAAGTGGGAGGCGACAAGATAGACTATCTTGAGTATCAGCAGAAGCGGGAAGAAATGAACCGCCAGCTCGAAGAGGCCCGTCGTCAGAACCCCGACCAGTATGCAAGCTTCGATGTGCAGCTCCTTCCGCAGATGGCCGTAAATCAGCTTGTATCGGAGAAACTTCTCGCCGAGGCGGTAAAGAAGATGGGCATCACCACTTCTCCCGAATTGCTTCGCCGCTTTATGCTTGAGAATCCTCAGCCCTCCGCAGAGCAGATGATGATCGTGCGCGCGCTGCAGTCGATGAATGTCAACGTGACTTCTCTGCCGCAGGTGCACGACGTGATTTTCAACCCTAAAAGCAACAACCTCACCCAGGCTCAGGTAGAGCCCCTGCAGAAGGCATGGCTCGCCCTCGAGGCCGAAGCCTCACAGCGTCTGGCCGAACAGACCTACATCTCCCTGCTCGGCGGCACACTGCAGGCCAACGAACTCGATAAGAAAGCTCTCTACAACGACTTCGTGGAGCTCTCGCAGGTGCAGCTCGCATTCCGCCCCTACGGTCAGCTCGACGAGAAGGAATATCCGGTGAGCGATGCCGAAATCAATGAAGCGTATGCAGCCGAGAAAGGTCGCTTCAAGGTGGAGGAGCCCACAAAGGAAATCTCTTTCATCGCCGTAAATATCTCACCGTCGGATGCCGACCGCGCAGCCTCTTCAAAGCTTGCCATGGCCGCCGCGCAGGCTCTGCGCGACAGCGCCTCGACTCTTGGCAAGGATCTCCGCAAGGAAGGGCTCAGCGTGGAGAAACGCGTGCTCCGCGGCAAAGACCTCCCCGGCGGCGCTCTGCGCACATTCGTCACCTCCGCTCCCCGCGACTCGGTGAAGGTAGTGACAGAGAACATGCGCGGCTTCACCGTTGTCAAGATGGGTCGCAAATATACGGAAGTTGACTCCGTGCAGCTCAACCTGGTGACAGTGGCCGGTGCCACACTCCCCGACCAGGTGCTCGCCCGCCTCAACAACGGCCTTTCGATCGATTCGCTCACTTCCGCCTTCAAGCCCGACAGCGTGATGGTACAGGCCGAGCAGTGGGTCACTCTCTACGACAACAAAGGTAAGACAGAGGCCCTGCGCCAGAGTCAGCTTGACTCGCTGCAGAATGCCGGAGGCCGATTCGTGAAAATGATGTCGACCGGCGAGGGCGCACTGCTCGCACAGATCGTAGAGCGTAGCGCTCCGAAGGAAATCTACGAATATGAAGTAGTGGAGTACGCGCTTCATCCCTCGGCCCAGACTGTGAATGCCGCCAACGAAAAGCTTGAGAAATTCCTTGCCGCCAACACCACTGCAGCCAAAGTGCGTGAGAATGCCGCCAAGGAAGGATATACGCTCCAGACTTTCGAACTGACTCAGAGCTCCAACGCAGTGCCGCGTATGCAGGGCTATAACATGTACTATCCCGACAGCCGTCAGGTGGTGCGCTGGGTGATGATGGACGGCAACGCCGGCGACGTATCCAAAATCTACGAGTCGAAGGATGCTGCTCAGCCTGCTCTTTACGTAGCGGCCATCAACAGCGAATATTCCGACTACGTGCCCGTAAGCAACACTGAAGTCAAGAAATACCTCACCGACAAGGTGCGCCGCTCGAAAGCTGGCGATGCCCAGCTGAAGAAATACCAGCCCAAGGCCACCGATATGGCAACCCTGGCAGCAGCCATGGGCGTGCAGCCGCAGGACCTGCAGCAGTTCCGCTTCACTACCCGTTCGGGTGTCAACGACCAGAAGGTAATGGGTCAGATCGTCGGCACCAAGCCCGGTAAGAAAGTGGTGCTCGTCAAGGGCGACGACGGTATCTACGCATATGTCGTAAACGGCAATTCGAAGGAAGACTTCAAATACGACGATGCCACATATCAGCGTCAGTACCAGCAGCTCTTCCGCCCCGACATGGAGCAGATGCTCAAAGGCTCGAAGAAGGTTGAGAACAATGTCTACAAATTCGAGGCAGGTGAGTAAGAATCATCCTGCTCAGAAATAACTTATACTACAGTAATGACCCGGCAGTCCCAACTGCCGGGTCATTTACTATGATAGATTTGTGAGTGTGGCGGATTTTGATTAATTTTGTGAGTTGTGACAAACTTATCTGACATAATGAAATCACGTAGACCTGTAAATATAGCCGGCCGACCCTTCCCGATGGTGCCAAAACTGCTTGCCACATCGTTGGGAGTGGGGTTTCTGCCGGTTGCCCCCGGTACATGGGGTGCATTGCTCGCCATCGTGCTGTGGCTCCCGCTGTTTATCTGGGCTGATCCTGACGTGACATTCTGGGTGACGCTTGCCGCCGCCATAGCATATGCCGTGGCCGGGACATGGGCAAGTTCGGTATCTGAGACATACTGGGGCAAAGATCCTGTGGCCGCCTGTGCTGACGAGACCGTGGGGCAGTGGATATCGCTTCTTCCGCTGTCGTATGGCATCGCCGTGGAGCCATGGTGGATGATACTGGTATCGCTGACCCTGTTCAGATTTTTCGATATCTTCAAGCCCCTGGGGATAAGAAGCATGGAAAAGCTGCCGCGTGGCTACGGGATGATGGCCGACGATATCCTTGCGGCGGTGTATTCGGTAGTGGTGCTTGTGGTGATAAATCATTTTATACTTGCGTGATAATATGTCGAGTCCGGAAATCAACGGTAATGGCCGGAATGAGGCCTCAGAAGTGTGCGATATGGCCGAAGGTAGCTCAAATCATACTGCGGGGCGCTCCCGTCGGCTGGGCAGCCTGAGGGAAAAGGTGAAGAAGTCGGAAGTGGCCGATAAGCTGATCAACAGTAATGGACTCGTATTCACATTTCTCCGCTCGGCAGTGTCAAGTCAGGCCGCCTCATGGATAGATATGGGTATGAGCTTCGTGCTCTTCGCATGGGTGGGGCTTGGCGCCTTCCTCTCCACTGCCATAGGCGCCTTCCTCGGCGGAGTGGTCAACTGTGTGATCAACTACAAATTCACGTTCCATGCCGAAGGGACTCCCTGGCGGGCCGTAGTGGTGAAGTATGCGTTGGTATGGACGGGCAGCCTCTTGCTCAACGCCTATGGCACGGAGCTGCTCTACCGCATGCTCAATCATATGACATGGCTCAAAGAGATAGGTTTCCGTCCGAACGGCTATTTTGCCGCCGCGCGTCTGCTGGTATCGCTGCTTGTGTCGTGGTTCTGGAATTTCCTTCTGCAGCGGAATTTCGTGTACAGACCGTCAGGGTTCGACCGCTACGCCGTGAGATTCGTGGATGCCGTGACGTTTCGCAACCATCCTGCCGGAAAATGAGGAGCGCTCCGGTCTCTCTTGCCCGCTGCCCGGGTATCCTGAGTCACCCCGCACAGATAAAGATTACATAACAGAACTGATGATTAAACAGAACTGACAAAAGATATGGATATAAAGAAATCTGCCAAACAGACACGCGACTCTCTGCAGCAGGGGATATATTGTGTGATAAATCCCTTCGTGCGGCTGATGATACGTTGCGGAGTTACACCCAATATGGTCACCACCATAGGGATGCTGGGCAATCTGGCGGCCGCCGTGGTAATGGTCGTGGCCGGATTCCGGGCCGGGCGTACGGGAGAAGTACCATATGCACTGGTCACTCTTTCCGGAGCCCTCATCATAGGATTCTCTCTGTTTGATATGCTCGACGGCCAGGTGGCTCGTCTTGGGGGTATGTCGTCGACGTTTGGCGCCATGTATGATTCCGTACTCGACCGCTATTGCGAGCTTGTGACCCTGGGTGGCATATCATATTACTTCCTGATGGCCGGCGACATGTGGGGAGCTCTGGTGACGTATCTTGCCGTAATCGGTTCGCTGATGGTGAGCTACGTCCGCGCCCGCGCCGAGGGGCTTGGCATCGAATGCAAGATAGGCTTCATGCAGCGCCCTGAGCGTGTGGTGGTGACGGCATTATGCACCCTGGCGGCCGGCATACTCGGAGAGGCGGGTGTGGCATGGGCCAACTGGGTGCTGTTTGGGGGAATGGCCGTCATAGCGCTGTTTGCCAACATGACGGCGGCTGCGCGTATCGCCTACAGCCGGCGTCAGCTTGAGAAGAAATCATAAATCCGACGACATGAGATATCAATCAGCCACATTGCGTGAGACGCTATGGTGTGTGGTGGCCCTGGCGCTCTGGCTTACGGTGACGGTGCTCTTCATAGGGTTCCGTCCCGAGCACGTGTTCCTGGCCCTTCTGATAGCGGCGATGTATTTCGTTATGCCGGCTTCGCGCCGTCTGACGGTGGCCATACTGCCGTTCATAATCTTCGGCATATCCTACGACTGGATGAATCTTCTCCCCAACTATGAGGTCAACCCGGTGGATGTGGAGGGACTTTACCTTAACGAGAAGTCGCTCTTCGGCATCACCGTAGGCGACGGGGTAAGGCTTACCCCCAATGAATTCTGGGCATTGCATCGTTCGGCGGTGATGGATTTCATGGCCGGAGTGTTCTACCTATGCTGGGTTCCGCTGCCGATCGTCTACGGGCTGTGGCTCTATTTCAGTGGCAGGAAGGAAGCATATCTGCATTTCGCGATGGCATTCCTGCTGGTCAATCTTCTCGGATTCGCGCTGTATTATGTGCATCCGGCTGCTCCGCCATGGTATGTGGCCATGTATGGCGATATTTACAATATGCAGGCCGTGCCCGGCACACACGGGGAGGTGGCCGGTCTGGGAGCATTCGACGCCATGACGGGTCTGGGGATATTCGATGCCCTGTATGCCCGTAATGCCAACGTATTCGCGGCCATGCCGTCGCTGCATTCGGCCTACACGTTCGTGGCATTCATCTATGCCGTGCGTTCGCGCAGCCCGTGGGGGTGGAAGGTGCTTCTTGGCGTGGTGACACTCGGCATATGGTTTACGGCCGTCTACACGTCGCACCATTACGTGCTCGACGTGCTGGGGGGGATAGGGTGCTCGCTCGTGGCGGTGCTGCTGTTTGAGTGCGGATTCATGCGGATTGCCGCATTCCGGCGCTTCATGAAGCGTTATATAGGATATATCAGCTGAGTCGCGCACTGAGTCACCGGAGGCGTATCGTCTCTGCGCGGGAGTGGGCGTCTTTATAAAAACATACCGTATATGGAAAATGAGAAATACCCGGGTCTGGAAGTCAGACCGGAGGTGATAACCTACGACGATGTGGTGAAGGCCGTGCCCCGCCTTGCGGGCCACCGTCGCCTTGTGGGCGCGATGATGCGCCTGCTGCGCATCGATGAGGTGAATCGTGTGCATTCCGCATGGTGCTCCACCCCCGGACCGGAGTTCGCACGCCATCTGATAGAGGATGAGTTCAAGACTCCGCTGGTGGTGGATGGCGAAGAGATACTGGCCTCGTTCAGTGAAGGCGCATTCATCACCGTGAGCAACCATCCCTTCGGGGCTCTCGACGGAATAGCCCTGATAGATCTGGTGACGCGTTATCGTCCGGAATATAAGGTGATGGTCAACATGATACTGGGTAAAATCTCGGCCATGCGTCCGAATTTCATCGCCGTCGACGCCTGGCAGACCGATGATCCGGAGAAGAGGAAGGTCTCTGTCAACGGCGTACGCGATGCCATGAGGATGCTCAAGGAGGGGAAACCCGTAGGCTTCTTCCCGGCCGGAGCCATGAGCAAGACCGACCGGAGCGGATTTCTCGTCGACCGTGAGTGGCAGCCTACGGTGCTGCAGCTTATCGGCAAGGCGAAGGTGCCGGTGATACCGATTTACTTTCACGGCACCAACCGCTGGCTCTTCAACTTCCTGGGCCATGCCTGCTGGCCGCTGCGGTCGGCCATGCTGCCGCGCGAGCTTTTCTCGAAGAAAGGGAAGCCGATACATATCAGTGTCGGAGAGCCGGTAAGTGTGGAGGAACAGGCACAGTACGGAAAGGACTACGTGGCCCTGGGCAAGATGCTGCGGGAGCGCACATACGCGCTGCACGATCGCTACGGCACGGCTAAGAAATGACAGGCATTCCTTGCCGTGACCAAATTAATAACCGACACAAAAATCCGACAATGGACAAAATACCTTTGATAGGACTGACTGAAAAGGAACTCGAGGATGTGGCCGTCAAGCTGGGTATGCCCCGTTTCGTAGGGCGTCAGATATGCCAATGGCTTTACCAGAAGGGTGCACGCAGCTTCGATGAGATGGTCAATCTGTCGAAAAAGAACAAGGCTCTGCTTGCGGAGCGTTATTACGTGGGGCGCACCGCTCCCTCGGCATCACAGAAGAGTGTGGACGGCACGGTGAAGTATCTCTTCCCGGTGGCAGGCGGCCGCCATGTGGAATCCGTCTACATCCCCGATAAGGAGAGGGCCACGCTTTGCGTGAGCTCTCAGTCGGGGTGCAAGATGAACTGCTATTTCTGTGCCACGGGCAAGATGGGGTTCAAGTCGCAGCTTACGGCTGCCGAAATAATCAACCAGATACTCAGTATCCCGCCGGTAGGCGCCGATGGAGAGCCGGAGATGAATCCTCTTACGAATGTGGTGTTCATGGGGATGGGCGAACCTCTCGACAACTTCGGGGCCGTGAAGCGTGTGATCGATATCCTTACCGCCCCGTGGGGGATGGCGTGGAGCCCGAAGCGCATCACGGTGTCGACGGTGGGCAAAATGCCCGAGCTCAAAGACCTGCTTGAGAAGACGCAGGTGCATGTGGCGCTGAGTGTGCATACGGCCGATTCCCGCGAGCGGGCCGCCATGATGCCTGCCCAGAAGGCTTTCCCGCTTCAGAACGTGATGCAGCTTCTGGCCGGATATGATTTCTCTCATCAGCGCCGCCTTTCGCTTGAGTACATCATGTGGAAGGGGGTCAACGACGACATCGCCCATGCAAATCAGCTGATAAAGCTTATCGGCAATATCGACTGCCGCGTCAATCTGATACGCTATCATGCCATCGAGGGGATAGATCTGCGTCCGTGCACGGAGGAGAGGATGGAGATGTTCCGCAACGTCCTGAATCAGCATGGCATTACTGCCACAATCCGCACCTCGCGCGGTGAAGACATAATGGCCGCCTGCGGAATGCTGGCCAATAAGACCAAACATTGACCTTTTATCATGGAGAAATTAAGAGTCGGACTCACACAGGGTGATACCAATGGCGTGGGTCTGGAAGTGATATTGAAATCGGTCACTCCGGAGGGGGTGACGGAATTGTATACGCCGGTGCTTTTCGCCAACAGGATGCTGGCCCAGTCCACCCTGAAGGCCATCGGCGCGGAGAACGTGAGGTTTCAGCATATCCCCACGGCGGCGGATACAGTCGACGGGCGGATAAATCTGGTGAGCATCGGCGATGCTCCGCTGGAGCCGAGCTATGGCATGCCTACCCCCGAGAGCGGGGCTGCCGCACGTCAGGCCCTTGAGGCCGCCGTGCAGGCGCTGAAGGATGGCGACATCGATGTGCTGGTCACCGGGCCGGTGTGCAAGAGCGCGATGCACTGCGATGAATTTGATTTCCCGGGGCATACGGAGTATCTTGAGGCTTCGCTCGGCGAAGAGGGTGAAAAGGCCACGATGATACTGTTCAACAGCGAGATGCGGGTGGCATTGCTCACGATTCATGAGCCGGTGTCGAAAATCAGCGACGGAGTGCGTGAGGACGTGATAGTCGATACGGCCCGGCGCCTTGACGCCACGTTGCGGCGTGACTTCGGGTGCGAGCGTCCGCGCATAGCGGTGCTGTCGCTCAATCCGCATTGCGGCGACGGCGGCCTGATAGGCGATGAGGAGGGGCGCGAGATCGTGCCTGCCATAAAGCGGCTGCAGGATGACGGCATACTCGCTTTCGGCCCTTATCCGGCCGACGGATTCTTCGGGGGCGCACTATGGCATGAGTTTGATGTGGTGCTGGCCATGTATCATGACCAGGGGCTTGCTCCCTTTAAGGCCCTCGACCGTGGAGAGGGGGTGAATTTCACTGCCGGACTGGGGTATGTGCGCACATCGCCCGACCACGGCACAGCCTACGACATCGCCGGGCGCATGACGGCCGACCCCACATCCATGAGCCAGGCCATATACCGGGCCATCGACATCTACCGCAACCGCGAGCGGTATGACGAGGCCTCGGCCAACCCTCTGAAACCATCGGCACAGAAATCATGAATTTCGGAATCATAGCGGCCGGCGAGGGATCGCGTCTGGCTCAGGAAGGGATAAGTGTACCCAAACCGCTGGTGCACATACAGGGGCGTCCGATGCTTGAGCGCTTGCTGCGCATAATGGAGGATTGCGGCGCCCGGCGCATCGTGATATGCACCAATGGCTCGATGCCGGAGCTGAGCCGATATATCGAAGAGTATCGTCCGGCGCCCGGTGTGGAGCTTGTGAGGATGGAGCGTGTGACCCCCTCGTCGATGCATACCTTTAAAGAGATATCGGAGCATCTGCGTGGTCATGGCCGCTTTATCGCCACTACGGTCGACACGATTTTCCGTCCCGAAGATTTCAGGCGTTATGTCGAGGCCTGGGAGAAGGCCGGTGAGGATGTGGACGCCCTTATGGCAGTGACTGATTTTGTGGAGGATGAGAAACCTCTCTGGGTGGCGGCAGATCCGGCCGACATGCGGGTGCGCGCCTTTCTCGACCGCCGGGAACCGGGCACGGATTTTGTATCCGGCGGCATCTACGGCCTGTCGGACCGGGCGATCGACGTGCTCGACGACTGTATCGAAGCCGGGCTTAGCCGCATGCGCAATTACCAGAGGGCACTCGTGGAGCAGGGTCTTGGGGTCTATGCCATGCAGATGGGAAAGATTCTGGATGTAGACCATGCATCGGATATCGCGGCAGCCGAAAGATTCCTCTCCGGGGATGAAGAAAATAAATAAGTTACTGAGACTGACCATATCATAGAGACAATGTCAAAAATACAGATTGCGGCAATATCGCGTGCTGGAATATACTCTCCCAATCATATCGGCAATGACGCGGCAATACTGAATGCCACGGTAGAGCAATTGCGCCGGCGTGGATGCGATGTGAGAATGTACAATGAAGAGCAGTTCCTGACCACGACGTTGCACGAGGACGTGATACTCAATATGTGCCGTCAGGCTGCCTCGCTTGAGAAGCTGCAACGTCTTGAAGAGGAGGGGCGGCTGATAATCAATTCGGGTTTCGGCATAGAAAACTGCACGCGTGAGAAAATGACCCGTCTGCTGATGGCCAACGGTGTGCCTTATCCTGACTCGCTTATGGTGGATACCAACACTAATGTGAGGCCGCTGCTCGAAGAGGCCGGTATCGACCGCTGCTGGATCAAGCGGGGCGAGAACCATGCGATGCATAAGGAAGACGTGCATTACTGCCGTCATGCACAGGAGGCCCAGGAGATACTGCATGAGTTCTTCTACCGGGGAATACGGCGTGCGGTAATCAACCGTCATCTCGACGGCGACCTGGTGAAATTCTATGGTCTGGCCGACGGGTCGTTCTTCTACTGGTTCTATCCTCTGGAGCAGGGTCATTCCAAATTCAGCGACGAGCGGATCAACGGAATGCCGGAGCATCTGAAATTCGATGAGGCGGAATTGCGGAAAGCCTGCGAGAAGGGGGCCGCCATCACGGGAATAGTGGTCTACGGTGGCGACTGCATCATAGATCATGAAGGGAATTTCCAGATTATCGACTTTAATGACTGGCCGAGTTTCGCACCCTGCCGTGCGGAGGCGGCTCCTTACATAGCCAAGACCATCCTTTCGGCCATAAAAGAGTGGCAGTATGCGCGTGCCGGAGAGCTGTCCGGGCTGCCGGCATATCCCCGCCATCGCCGCACTCGGAAAGGAGGTGCGCAATGAGCAGCCGGTTGACTGATCTGAAACGCGAATACAAGGCCTCGTTGAAGTCCTCCGATACGGAAGAGACGTTCGATCTGATATTCTATCGGCCGATAGGATTCTTCTGGGCCAAACTGGCCGCCCGCCTCGGTGTGACCCCGAATGCCATCACCATAGCCTCCATCATAATAGGAATCGGGGCCGGAGTAGCCTTTTATTTCAATGATTTCTGGATAAATGTGGCCGGAGCGCTGCTGCTCATGTGGGCCGACAGTTTTGACTCGGCCGACGGGCAGCTGGCCCGTATGACAAAGCAGTATTCCAGAATAGGGCGCATACTCGACGGCCTGAGCGGCGACATATGGTTTGTATGCATATATGCGGCGATATGTCTGCGCGAGAACGTGACGAGTCATTTCTTCATGGAGCATACATGGGTGATATGGGTGCTGGCAGCCGTGACGGGAGCCTTCCATGCCATACAGGCTGCCATGGCAGATTATTACCGTCAGTTTCATCTCTACTTCGTAAAAGGGGAGGAGGGGAGCGAACTGGAGACGGCCTCCCGTCTTTGGGATAAATTCCACTCCCTGTCATGGCGTAGGGATTTCTGGCAGAAGCTGGTGCTGATGTTCTACACCAATTATACGGTAGGGCAGGAGAAACGCACTCCGTCGATGCAGCGTCTGCGCCGCTCGCTGGCGGCGGTGTATGGCGGCAAGATTCCGCTGGCGTTCCGTGAGAAGTTCCGTGCTGCAAGCAAGCCTTTGATGAAGTATACGAATATACTGTCGTTCAATACGCGTTGCTTCGCCCTTTTCGCCGCCATACTGATATTCCGCATGCCGTGGCTGTATTTCGCCTTTGAACTGGTGGTGCTCAATATCATACTGGTCTACATGATGGTGCGACATGAGCGGATCTGCCGTAAGGCCATGGGATGGATTGTAGCCGACCGAGTGTCGGAGTCGGCATAATGCGCATGGCGCGCAGGAGTGGTGAAAGTCAGTCACCCCCTGTCGGCCTGACACAGGTATAAAGACAAGGCGCCTTCTGGCCGGGGGCACCTTGTCTGTTTTTTTGATATATATGGTTGGGAATCCCGATTTTTTAAATTATTTTTGCAATTTATGGAGGCATATCACATGTCGCCATCACCTTGAAATCACTGAATGTAACGCTTAACTTATTGATCATCATGAAATTCTCATTACGCACACATGCTATGTGGCTGCTTGCGGCATCGACGGTGCTGCCGGCATCGGCGGCCTCCGGCTGGCCCTCGCAGCATGAAGGAGTAATGCTGCAGGGATTCTACTGGGATTCCTATGCCGATTCGAAATGGACCACCCTTGAGGCACAGGCCGATGAACTGTCGGACTATTTCAATCTCATATGGATTCCGAACTCGGGTATGTGCGGCTCCTCGAATAATATGGGGTATATGCCGCAGTACTGGTTTTCAAACCATAACTCCTCTTTCGGCACTGAAGCGGAATTGCGGAGCATGATAAGCGCCTTCAGCGCAAAAGGCACCGGAATCATAGCCGATGTCGTGATCAATCACCGCAACGGAGTGACCAACTGGTATGACTTCCCCGTCGAGGAATGGGATGGCCGCACCTGGAGCATCGGGCTCGAAGGGATATGCTGCAATGATGAGATGGCATATGCCGCAGGACAGCCCAAGCCTACGGGCGCTTATGATACGGGCGACAATTTCGACGGATGCCGCGATCTTGACCATACGAATCCGAATGTGCAGGAGAATTGCAAGAATTATTGCCGCTATCTGCTCGAAGAGCTGGGTTATGCAGGATTCCGCTATGATATGGTCAAGGGGTATGGAGGTGAATACAATAAGATCTACAACACATACTCCAATCCCACCTATAGTGTAGGCGAATACTGGGATGCCGACTATGATGCCGTCAAGGGGTGGATCGAGGCCACCGGCCGCACTTCGGCCGCCTTCGATTTCCCGTTCAAGTATGCGGTCAACGAGGCGTTCAGCTCCGGCGACCTGTCGAAGCTCGTGTGGAAGGCCAACGGCACTAACGATCAGCCGGCCGGAATGATACACTTCGGCTATCCGCGCTATGCTGTGACTTTCGTGGATAATCACGATACATACCGCGATGGCAGTAAGTTTACGGGCAATGTGCTGGCTGCCAATGCATTCATGCTCTCATCGCCGGGCACACCCTGCGTGTTCCTGCAGCACTGGATTGACAATAAGGAGGCCCTTAAGGCCATGATTGCCGCGCGCCTGGAAGCCGGAGTGCACAATGAGAGTGCCGTAAAGGTGCTGCGCACCGGACGAAACGTCTATATGGCCGAAGTGACGGGCAAGTACGGCACCCTGGCCGTCAAGATCGGCTCGGAGATGGTGTCGCCCGAGGGGTATGCCTCAACCGATATCAGAGCTTTCGGCAATGATTACTGCATATGGGTGAAGAGCAACGGCGAGGGCCCCGGCCCGGGTCCCGACCAGCCCGATGATCCGGATCCAGCCGAGGCATATGCCGTATATTTCGATAATTCAGCCGAAGGGTGGGACACACCGTACATCTATTACTGGGGAGCGGAGGCTCCCGTATGGCCCGGCGTGGCCATGAGCCGTTATGAAGGTAATGTCTGGATGTATGAAGTGCCTGCCGGCACGACCGGACTCCTCTTCAATGCCGGCGACGGTGATGCCACGAAGACGGGTGATTTCTCCGGTTATGCGGATTATGTCTACACCCGCGCCGGAGCACACTCCACTATAGAGGATTACATGGGTAGTGTGGCATATCCGCAGGCTATGTATATAATAGGCAATCTTAAGAGCGGAGCATGGTCGACGGTATCGGCCGAACCTTGCGATTCTGCCGAAAAAGGAGTGTATGTGTGGAATAATGTGGCATTCGAAGCCTCGGATGATGATTATTCCTATTTCTCCTTCATTACCGCTACGGGGGCCGACTGGAATAAGGTCAATGCCTCCGACCGTTACGGGGCCTCGGCTAAGGATGCCCCCCTTTCGCCGGGTGAGTGGACCGGGGTGACGCGATTTGCGGCAGGTGTCAATGCCTCGTCGGCCTATAGCTGGAAGATCGCCCCGTCTACGTATAAGGTAGAGCTCAGCCTGAGCGACGGATTGCTGCGCATTACCGATGACATCACCGGTGTGGAGGTAGTGTCAGGCGTGGCGGATACTCCGGTATATTACGACCTTACGGGACGCGTGGTGGAGAATCCGGGTGCCGGGATATATATCAGCGTATCAGGCCGGAAGGCTACGAAGGTAGTGATAAGGTAAAGCCTGATAGATACGTGGCGTGTGGCAGGGAGCCGGATTCCGCATGGCGGCTCCGGCGTTGATGCCTGCCCGAAGGATATGTAAGGAGAAAAAAGAAGAAAACGTGTGATGCCTCCGGTCGCCCTGAGTGTCCGGAGGCATCGTTTAAGACAGAGTTAATACTAAGACAATATGGAGAGTAATGTGACTGCGATGAATGAAGAGCTGACGAGCGCCCCGCTTCCGGAAAGATTCGACGGCATAAAAGGTGTGCTGTTTGATTACGGCGGTACGCTCGACTCCGGTGGCGACCACTGGAGCGAGGTGATATGGCGTGCGTGGCAGGAGGCCGGAGTGGACGTATCGGCAGGGTGCGGCAAGGATACGTTCCGCGAGGCGTATGTATACGCCGAGCGCGAACTGGCGCGTGTGCGCCATATCCTGCCCGAAGATGATTTCCATCAGCTTCTGCTTAAGAAGATGCGCATAGAGCTCGGCTGGCTGGCGGAGCATGGCGGCTTGTCAGCCGACCGGATTGAAGAGCTGGCGCATGCCACGGCGTCGATCTGCGATGCCGAGGCCCGGCGTAGGGTGGCCGAGGCCCGTCCGGTGCTGGAGCTGCTCGCATCGCGCTATCCCTTGGTGCTGGTATCCAATTTCTATGGCAATGTGGAGGCTGTACTGCGCGGTTACGGCATACGCGGATATTTCGGGGAAATTGTGGAAAGTGCGGTAGTGGGGGTGCGCAAACCCGATCCGGAGATATGGAGGCTTGGAGTGCGGGCGCTGGGTATGAATGCGGATGAGGTACTTGTGGTAGGCGACAGCTATACGAAGGATATCGTGCCGGCACTGGCAGCCGGCTGCCGTGCGGTGTGGCTCAAGGGTAAGGGGTGGACCGATAAGGAGGATGCCCAGACCTATCCCGACACCATCGGCAGCATATCGGAGCTCGTGTCGGCGCCACTTCGCGGATGCTGAGTCGCACGCTGCCATCCGGGACCCGGAGCAAGCCTCCCGTCAGAGATGACAGAATGCTTTTCAAAAGGGGAAAAATGTCGGAAAACCGGATTTAGCCTATTTGGTTAAATTTAACATTTTCGTCCTCCCGGCACTTGGAATTAAGGAAATTTTAGTAAAAGAGGTCTTTGTTGGCTATATTTAACAAATTGATGGTGTAAATTTTGGTAATAATTTTTTGCAGATTGCAAAAATGGCAGTACTTTTACGGCCGATTTCACTTGTCGGCGCCGTATTATCAACGGCCGACCGGCTGGCGAAGTATCTGAAAAAGAAAAAAACAACACAGAAGATACAATTTAATTATGGCAGAAAAGGCTAAGGCACCCAACGGCAAGTTAGGTGTAATGATTGTAGGACTTGGTGCTGTGAGCACCACATTCATCACAGGTGTAATGATGACCCGCAAAGGTCTGGCAAAGCCTGTGGGTTCAATGACTCAGTACGACAAAATCCGTGTGGGTCGTGGCGCTGATAAGAAGTACCTGAAATATAAGGATATCGTGCCCCTGGCGGATCTGAACGACATCGAGTTTGCCGCATGGGACGTATATCCCGCCAACGCCTACGAATCGGCTCTCAATGCTGAGGTGCTGAAGGAAAAGGATATCGAGCCTGTAAAAGAAGAACTTATCAAGATCAAGCCCCTCAAGGCTGCATTCGACCATAACTACGCAAAGCGTCTTACAGGCGACAACGTGAAGGATGCCAAGACCCGCTGGGATATGGTGGAGCAGATCCGCGAGGATATCCGTAAGTTCAAGGAGGAGTCAGGTGTAGAGCGTGTCGTTGTGCTTTGGGCAGCTTCCACTGAGGTGTATGTGCCGGTCAACGAGAAGGTGCACTACAAACTCGAAGACCTTGAGAAGGCCATGAAGGAGAACGACGTGGAGAACATCGCCCCCTCCATGTGCTACGCTTACGCCGCACTTAAGGAAGGCGCACCCTTCATCATGGGCGCTCCCAACACTACAGTCGACATCCCCGCCATGTGGGAGCTCGCAGAGCAGACCAAGATGCCTATCGCCGGCAAGGACTTCAAGACCGGCCAGACTCTTGTGAAATCAGGCTTCGCCCCGATCATCGGCACCCGCTGCCTGGGTCTGAACGGTTGGTTCTCGACCAACATCCTCGGCAACCGCGACGGTCTGGTGCTCGACGAGCCCGCCAACTTCCGCACAAAGGAGGTATCCAAGCTGTCGACTCTTGAGTCAATCCTCGTGCCCGAGGAGCAGCCCGACCTCTATGGCCACGGCAACGATGAGGATACACAGTACTATCACAAGGTGCGCATCAACTACTATCCCCCGCGCAACGACAACAAGGAAGGCTGGGACAATATCGACATCTTCGGCTGGATGGGCTATCCGATGCAGATCAAGATCAACTTCCTCTGCCGCGACTCAATCCTCGCCGCTCCCCTTTGCCTTGACCTCGTGCTGCTCAGCGACCTCGCAGCCCGCGCAGGCCGCTACGGCACTCAGCGCTTCCTGAGCTTCTTCCTCAAGAGTCCCCAGCACGACTACACGGAGGATGAAGTGCCCGTCAACCACCTCTTCCAGCAGTACGTGATGCTGAAGAACGCTATCCGCGAAATGGGCGGATACGAGGCTGACGAGGAGATCGATTGATTATCACAGACAATCCTTCGGTCTGCATTGACAGATAGTAATTAATTCGAATTTACAGTCGGTCTGCCCGGTCAACCGGGTAGACCGATTTTGGATATTGACAGATCATGCGAATAGATATTATAACAGTGCTCCCGGAGATGTTTGAATCTCCGCTCAATTGCTCCATCCTGAAGCGTGCACGCGACAAGGGGCTTGCCGAAATCCACGTGCACAATCTGCGCGACTATACCGCCAACAAGCACCGCAAGGTAGATGATTATCCTTTCGGCGGTGAGGCCGGAATGGTGATGGGGATTCAGCCTATCGATGCCTGTATATCCGCGCTGAAGGCTGAGCGCGAATACGATGAGGTGATCTTCATGACCCCCGACGGGGAACGCTTTGACCAGCCGATGGCCAATTCCCTCTCGCTGCTCAGGAATATCATCATACTATGCGGTCATTACAAAGGGATCGATTACCGGGTGCGCGAACATCTCATCACACGGGAAATCACCATCGGCGACTATGTGCTCACAGGAGGCGAGCTGCCGGCACTCTGTGTGACGGATGCCCTGGTGCGCCTTATTCCCGGAGTGATCGGCGACGAGCAGTCGGCTCTTTCCGACTCATTCCAGGATAACCTTCTGGCTCCTCCGGTATATACCCGACCCGCCGAGTATAAGGGATGGCGTGTCCCCGACATACTGCTTAGCGGCCACGAAGCGAAAATCGCCGAGTGGCGATACGACCAGGCCCTGGAGCGCACGCGCCGCCTCCGTCCCGACCTGCTGGATGAGTGAGTGACGCCGCTAATCGGATAGAGGCTGTGAGAATGTGACATTTCTTTGTCAATGTGTGTGGGAAATGTTATGATGCTATGGCAGAATGACAGACGTGGAGGGCAAAACGCCAAAAGCCAAAAAAAGTTCACGAAAAACCGAAAAATAATCCGATTTTTCATGATAGATTTCTGTGGGTAGTGTTATAACATCAAAGGAAACATTAAAACAACCCTTAAAACACTACGGCTATGTCGGATTCCAATTTCAAACAGCGTCTGCTCGGACTGCAGAGCAATCTGCTCAATTTCGCATATCAGCTTACCACCAACCGAGAGGCTGCCCAGGACCTGGTGCAGGATACCACCCTCAAAGTGCTCGACAATGAAGACAAGTATGTCGACAATGTCAACTTCAAGGGATGGGTATTCACCATCATGCGCAACATCTTCATCAACAACTACCGCCATCAGGTGCGCAGCGCCACGGTAGTAGACTCTACCGATGATCTCTACCACCTCAACCTCTCGCAGGAAAGCGGGCTCGACACGCCGGAGGGCTCGTTTGCCGCAAAGGAGATTTCGGATGCGATCAATGCATTCGGCGATGAATACAGAGTGCCCTTCAGCATGTATATCGCCGGCTACAAGTACAGTGAGATAGCTGAAAAGATCTCATTGCCTCTGGGCACGGTGAAGAGCCGCATATTCTTCGCACGCAAGCGCCTTCAGGGTATGCTGAAGGATTATCGCTGAAGCATACACCCCGGCTGAGCCGGCCGCTACGGTGCGGTCAGCGTCATCCCGGAATAAAACATACACACTTATAGCCGGAGTCACCGGTTGTGTCCGCATAGCCCCGACCATACAGCCACGGCCATGAAGTCAGCAGTCTGCCGATTTCATGGCCGTGGTCGCATATGCCGGGTAAGGAAGTCCCAAGCGAGGGTTGAGAGGGTTTTTAGGAAAAAATTTTGCAGATAGGGCGATATTGACTAATTTTGTAAATTACACGTAGCAGGGGTGCCGTGTGAAGGCCCGGATTGAGCGTGCGGCTGCGTCCTGACGCTCCGGCCACGGGCTGACTCCTGTATTACCAACCGACTCTGAATAAGAACGATATGGGGAAGAAAACGAAGAAACTTTCATTCTGGATGCGGCGCAAGTCGCATATCCCGGTGCTGGCCATAGGCACTTTGGTGGTGCTGCTGCTTTTCTTTAATGAAGAGGCGAGCATACAGCTAAATATGGAGTATCAGGACCGCATCAACGAACTGAAGAGTGAAATAAAACTCAATGAAGACTCGGCTGCCTACTATCGCGCCCGACGTGAGGCCATAGAGCATGGCACGTCGGATCTTGAGCATTTGGCCCGCGAGCAGTTCCATATGCAGAAGCCTTCCGAGGATGTGTTTCTAATAAAGGAATAGGGGAGGGGAGCGGGAGTGTCGGCGGCGCCCGGCTGAGCGGGAGGCTACCCTCCGCAGAATAGCTCAGATGCCGGAAATGCCGTATCATGACATAATCCATATTACTAACAGGCAGTTCTTTCCCCTGTGGAATATAACGAATAATCCTTACAGATGTCAAATAAGAAAAAAAACGTAAATACAGCGGTCAGCCCCGCCCCGATTCAGGCGCGCCGCAAGAAGATGGAGGCTATGGCCACCTTCGGACTGATACTCATAGCGCTTGCACTGGTCGGGCCGTTCGCCACATCCCTGTGGGGGGCAAACCCGATGTATGACCCCAACTCCTTCAGCTGGAGCACTGTATATAAATGGATATATGCCGCCGGAGCGCTGATATTTACCATGGCCAGACTCGTCAACGTGTCTGATCCGGGCGAGAGCCTGCGGGTGCGCCGACTGCGCCGGATGGAGTTCTGGGCCGGTATGGCATTCTGCATAGGTGCCTTCTTCTGGTTCTATAATACACAGAAGCTGGCCGGGATGGCCTATATCGGGCAGATGAGCGTGCTGCGCGACACGGTGATGTTCTCCCTCGTAGGCGCTATGCTGCAGGTCATCTCCTCCGCTATGGTGACATGGCGCATCAGGAAGGAGCGCGAACAGAAACAGGAGGATAACGGAAAAAAGGAGTGATGGCACACGGATTTCTCGCTGTCGATGCCGGCAATACGCGGCTTAAGGCCACCTGGCTTCCCGAGGAGGGAGAGCCAGGTGTATGGCATTTCGGTTCGGATGCGCAGGATGAGCTGCTTGCCCTGATCGAACGCTATGCTCCGGATGGCGCGGCCATGGCAAGTGTGGGTCATACGGATACTCGCCTTGTGGAGTCGCTGCGCATGGCCCTGGGTGGCAATTTCCTGTTGCTCACACCCGAGACCCTTCTCCCCATCAGAGTGAGATACGACAATCCGCGCACCCTGGGTATCGACCGCAAGGCCACGGCAGTGGCCGCCGCAGCCGAATGGGGTGGGAGCCGATGCCTGGTGATCGACGCGGGCACGGCGCTGACATGCGATGTGGTGGCCGATGGCGAGTTTCTTGAGGGAAGCATATCGCCGGGGCTGCAGATGAGATTCAGGGCGCTGCATGAATTTACGGCATTACTGCCCGAGATAGATGTAAAGCCCGGTGATGAGGTGGGCCCTGCGTTCGGACAGAGCACGCTGGAATCGATACGCACCGGAGTATTGCGGGGATATATGGATGAGGTGTGCGGCGCCATCACAGGGCGCGGCCACGAATACAGCGGCACAACGGTGGCACTGATCACCGGCGGAGATGCTCCGCTGATCATGAGGCGTCTGGATGAAATCCGGTGCCGGAAAAGCCGATATGCCGAAGAACTTTCAAGAACAGAAATAGTTTACGACCCTTACCTCCTTGCCAAAGGACTGAGGGCAATATACCGTCATAATGAAAATGAAATTTAGACATTTCGCTTCCTTTCCGGTGCTGGCAGTGCTGGCTATGGCCGGAATGCAGTCGGCCAAGGCCGATGTCACAACCCCCTATTCGATGTATGGGTATGGCGTGCTCGGCGACCGGGCCACATCGATGCAGCGTCAGATGGGTGGCGTAGGATATGCCATGAGTTCGGGGCGGCAGATCAATGCCATGAACCCTGCCTCATATGCCGCAATCGACTCTCTGACATTCCTTTTCGATATGGGTGCGGATGTGTCAATGCTCTGGAGCCAGGAGGGGAGCGCGCGTCAGCATTCCACCGGTGGCGGTCTGGATTATGTCACCATGCAGTTCCCGATCACCAAATTCATGGGTGCCTCGATCGGCATGCTCCCCTATACTTCCGTAGGGTATGCTTTCGGTAATGATATCAAGCATGGCGCGGTAGAAAATCAGGGCACAGGCGGTATAAACATGGCCTATTTCGGCCTTGCCGGGAAGTTCAGGGGATTCTCCTTGGGTGCTAATATATCCTATAATTTCGGCAATATAGTCAACGACGTGTATTCCACTCCCGACAACTCCTCGCAGAGTCTGGTGGAGCATGTGATGGAAGTGCGCGACTGGGATATAGTGCTGGGCGCCCAGTACCGGGCGCGTGTAGGAGCCTACAATACTCTCGGACTCGGCGTGACTTACTCTCCGGCCAAGTCGATGCATGGCCAGACCTGGGTGACACAGCAGGCCCTGCAGGTGGAGAGTGTGCCCGATACTCTGGGATATCAGAAACTCTCGGGTAAATACGGCACCCCCGACAGCTTCGGCGGCGGCGTCAGCTTCACGCATGAGCGCATGTCGCGCTGGATGATTGAGGCCGACGTGACCTATCAGCTGTGGAGCAAGGTGAAATACTCTCCGATTTACCGTACGGACGATCCGGCGGCAATGGTGTTCCAGGGTATGGAGTTCGCCGACCGTATGAAGCTGGCTATTGGCGGCGAATGGGTGCCGCGCCTGCGTGGCAACTACGGGCAGCGCATCACGTATCGTCTGGGCGGATATTTCTGCGACGACTATCTTAAGATCCAGGGTAACCGCGTGCGCGAGTATGGCGTCACCTGCGGTGTGGGACTTCACACCCCCCAGGACAAGACGATGATCAATATCGGCCTGGAGTGGAAAAACCGTCGTGCCTATCCGACTCAGCTCGTATCCGAGAATTACTTCAACATTACGGTGGGAGTAAATTTCAACGAGCGTTGGTTCTGGCAGCGTAAGATCCGTTGATCGGCATGAGGTGGCTTCCTGTCAGTGCGGTTCTGGCCGTGGCATCGGCTCTGATTGTGGGGGGATGCCGCGAAGAGACGAAAGTGGATGTGGCCTCAAGCCTGCATCCCGACCGTATGCCCACGATGACTACGCACAACGTATCGACCATGATTTCCGATTCAGGAGTGACACAGTATAAGATTGTGGCGCCTCTGTGGGAAGTCTATGATGAAGGTGCAGATCCGCATTGGAGATTCCCCGAGGGGCTTTACCTGCGAAAATACGACAGGAAATTCAATGTGATTGCCACCATAGCGGCCGATTCGGCGATCTATTTCAAGAAGCTGAATCTATGGCGGCTTGACGGACATGTGGAGGTGACTAAAGTGCCCGGCGAACTGTTTCTCTCTCAGCAGGTGTTCTGGGACCAGAACAAAGCCATTGTCTACAGCGACTCCTTTATTCATATCGAAAATGCCACGCATATGATGGAGGGTTACGGATTTCATGCCCGCCAGGATTTTACGGAGTACAGCATCAAGCGCCCTATGGGGATCTTCCCCGCGCAGCGCGACAATCTGCGGAGCGGCACCGGAGCATCTACTGCATCTCCTGCATCTCCAGCCGCTGGACGCAGCCATGATCCGGTCGCCCCGGCGCAGGGTATGACGCAGGTCCCGGCTGCAAGCAGGCTTCAGCCGGCTGCCTCGCCTGCCGCTTCGGCCGGCGGCGAAGCCCGCAGCTCGGCTTCGGCTCCCGGGATGTGACGACGTGTCGGGCATGATTATAATATATTGAAACACAGATACTATGGGAATTTCAGCAGCAGTCATGATAACGTTGCTGGCAGTGTTGTTCTCGGCCCTGTTCTCAGGCAGTGAGATAGCTTATGTCCAGTCAAACAAAGTGCGTATGGAGATTGATGCGAGCGATGGCGGTCTTGTCAACCGCATCATACGCGGCTTCTCCCGTCATGAGGATATGTTTATCTCCTCCCTGTTGGTGGGCAACAACATTGTGCTCGTAATCTACGGCATCACCTTCTCGATTCTGGTCAACCCCTTCCTGGAGCGTTGGCTCGGTAATGACGGACTCGTGCTCGTGGCCAACACCATCATGTCGACTCTGGTGATTCTCATTGCCGGCGAATTTGTGCCGAAGACGGCTTTCCGCATAAATCCCAACATGGCCATGCGCCTGGTAGCCCTCCCGCTGTATCTTATCTATCTGCTGCTCTATCCTTTGACATTGCTGATTTCCGGCATCTCTCACGGACTGATGCGCGTGTTCCACATCAAAGCCGAATCGGTGGCGGCCACAGCCCTTACAATGGAGCAGCTTGATGATTACATCGAAGAGACTCTCGACGCGCAGCCTGCGCGCAAGACGGTGGATAATGAGGTCAAGATATTCCGCAATGCCATGGACTTCAAAGACACCACGATAGGCGACTGCATGATCCCGCGCAATGAGATAGTGGCCGTATCGATCGACCGCACCACGCGGGCTGAACTGGTGAAGAAATTCATAGCCACCGGCCTGTCGAAAATCGTGGTATATAAGGAGGATATCGATGATGTGGTGGGGTATATCCATGTGGCCGAGCTCTTTAATACGGAGGCCGACTGGACAAAATGCCTCAAGCCCGTGATATTCACACCCGAGACGATGCTTGCCAACAAGATGATGCGTCGGATGCTGACCGAAAAGAAATCGCTCACCATCGTGGTAGATGAATTCGGCGGCACGGCAGGCCTTGTGACCCTCGAGGATCTCGTGGAAGAGATATTCGGAGAGATCGAAGACGAGCACGACAAAAACCGCCTCATGGCCCGGGAAATATCACCCGGGCATTATGAAGTGAGCGGTCGGGCCGAGATAGATGCGTTCAATGAGCGCTTCGGCACCGACATACGCGAAAGCGATGATTACCATACCATAGCCGGGCTGATACTGACCCGCCTTGAGTCGATGCCCGTGGCCGGAGAGGAATATGAGATCGACGGAATGAAGATAAAGGTGGTCAAGATGACCGCCAGCAAAATCCAGCTCGTGGATATACGTCTGCCCGAGACTCCGAAGTAAGACCGCTTCCGGCAAAAAATGTTACTGCGACCCTTCCAGTAACATTTTTTGCCTGAGGGGAGAGCCGTGCCGGCATGGCAGGGGGAGTATTGCGTACAGAAAAAAACTGGATAAAGAAATTTACTGAAAATTTGAAAAAATCGCGAAAATTGTGTAACTTTGTGGTTGAGTAATTCCGCATAGGCTTAGTCGTATTGGCAAAGTTTTGAGAATCAGAGGATTTATGGAAAATTGCCATATGTAGAATAAGAGTCGTTTCGCGCAACAGGGTGCTGAACCTGTCGGCGGAGATTCCAAAGCGGAAGAGCCACACTTTAGCAGGTTTTATAAAAAATGAACAACAAGCCTACTTTCAAAAACTCCGTTCTCGGGATTCAGGGCAATCTGATGTCGTTCGCGATGAAGCTTACCCTGAATAAGGATGAGGCGTACGATCTTGTTCAGGATACCACACTGAAAGCCCTCAACAATGAAGAGAAATTTGCTGAGGATACCAACTTCAAGGGGTGGATGCTGACGATTATGCGCAACATCTTTATCAACAACTACCGGAAGACGTCGAGAGAGAATACAATGGTTGATGCCTCAGTCGATCTGTATCATATCACGAATGCTACCGACAGTTCGCAGTCCACACCTGACGGAGCCCATACTTGCAACGAGATATCCGCGTTGATAGCCCAGTTCCCGGCTGATTACCGCGAACCCTTCAACATGCATATCGCCGGATACAAGTATGAAGAGATTGCGGAACAGCTCGGCATGCCGCTGGGCACCGTAAAGGCTCGCATCTTCAACACACGCAAGAAACTACGCGAATTATTGAAAGACTATCGTGATTAAATGTTCCTGACGACAATTTGGATAATCGGTAATTGACGCAAGTTGGCAATCGACAATTTAGATACTCGAAACAGAAAAATTTACTCAGACTTATCTTCAATATACCTCTAAACAATCCGCCGGACTTCAGCAACCGGCGGTTTTGTTTTTTTATAGGGTGCGGAATTGCACGCCCATCTTTTTTTTATTAACTTTGCACCCGGTTAGCCCGGATTCTGTCCGGGCAATTGGCATATGTGCTGACGGCGCACTCCACTTGCCGGGATTCACAGGCCATATCTTCCTGATTGATAATATTTAAACTAATCATATTTGATTAAGCTTTCCATACAGTGATGAATATCAGACGTATTTTACTGTCGCTTTTCATGGCAGTGAGCCTGCTGGCCGCCGCCATGACCGACGACCAGGTGATCGCCTACATCAAGAGCGCTTCGGCTGCCGGTAAGTCCGACCAGCAAATCGGACGTGAGCTGATGGCAAAGGGTGTGACGCCCGAACAGGCCGAAAGAATCAAAGCCCGTCTTGAACAGCAGTCCACCTCCGAGCGCGATGTCACCGACCAGAAGGTGGGCGCCGCCAATGCAGAGCGCCGTCACAATGCCGCAAATGATGTGTCAGACCAGACTGTCGATGAAATCGGCCGTGAGGTCGACAAGGGGAGTGACAATACAGTCTCTGCCCGTCAGATATATGGACACGAGGTATTCAACGCCCGTGCACTGACTTTCGAACCAAGTGAAAATCTGGCAACTCCCCAGAATTACCGTCTCGGCCCCGGTGATGAGGTCGTAATCGACCTCTGGGGCACTTCGGAGGACCATCTCCGCCAAACCATCTCCCCCGAGGGTAGCATCATGATCTCGCAGGTGGGGCCGGTATATCTCAACGGCCTCTCTATTGCCGATGCCAACAAGCATATCAAAAGCATCTTCGCCCGCAAGTATGCCGGTATGGATGATGCCGAGACCGAAGTGCAGGTCACTCTCGGACAGGTGCGCACCATACAGGTCGACATCCTCGGTGAGGTGTCAACTCCCGGCACATTCCGCATGTCGCCCTTCTCCTCGGTATTCCATGCGCTGTATCGCGCCGGTGGTATCCGCGACATCGGTACGCTGCGTAACATCCAGGTGATCCGCAACGGACGCAAAGTGGCCGGTATCGATATCTACGAGTATCTTTTCGATGGCAATACGTCAGGCAATATACGCCTGCAGGAAGGCGACGTCATAATAGTGCCTCCATATGACCAGTTGGTTAGCATCGACGGTAATGTAAAGCGCCCGATGTATTATGAAATCAAGCCTGATGAAACGATTCAGGACCTCCTCACATATGCCGGAGGATTCACCGGCGATGCCTATTCGGGAATGGTGCGTCTGGCACGCCAGTCGGGCACTGAAAACGAGCTCTACAACATCGACCGCGCCGAATTTGACACTTATCGTCTTAAGGACGGCGATATTGTGACCGTGGGCACAATTCTTGACCGCTATGCCAATCGTGTCGAACTCAAAGGTGCCGTATATCGTCCCGGCATGTTTGCAATCGGCGACGGTGTCAACACCGTCGGCCAGCTGGTGCGCAAAGCCGACGGCCTGACCGATGACGCGTATGCCGACCGTGTGCTCCTCTACCGCGAAGGCCCCGAGCTGCAGCTGGAAATCATGGCAGTCGACCTCAAGGCTATCCTTAACGGCACAGCCCCCGATATCGACCTGCAGCGCAACGACGTGCTGGTAATCTCAAGTATCCACGAACTTAAGAGCCGTGGCGCTCTGACCATCACGGGTCTCGTGGCACGCCCGGGTACTTATCCGTTTGCCGACAATACTACTCTTGAAGACCTCATACTGCAGGCCGGCGGTCTGCTGGAGGGTGCCTCTACGGCCCGCGTCGAAGTGGCGCGCCGTGTGGTAAATCCCACTTCACTCACACCCACGCAGCGTCTGGCCGATCTCTATGAGCTCTCAATCGAGAACGGTCTTGCCGTAGGCGAAGGTGAAAACTTCATCCTTATGCCCTACGACCACGTCACCGTGCGTACAAGCCCCGGCTACGGCGAGCAGCGTCAGGTGTCGGTGCGTGGCGAAGTTCTCTTCGAGGGTGGCTATACTCTTGAAAAGCGCAACGAAAGGATCTCCGACGTGGTGCGTCGCGCCGGAGGTATCATCGACGGCGCCTATGTACGTGGCGCCCACATGACCCGTCAGCTCTCCGAGGACGAATACACCGCCCGCCGCGAGGCGCTCCGCCTGGCCATGGCCAACAGCAATGCCAACGTCGGCGACTCGATCGCACTCAGCAAAATCGACGTGTCGCGCTCCTACAACGTAGGTATCGACCTTGAGAAGGCTCTCGCATATCCCGGCTCGCACTATGACCTCGTGCTCCAGCCCGGCGATGCCATCTTCGTTCCCGAGCAGCAGAGTATCGTGAAAATATCGGGCGACGTGATGTTCCCCAACGCCGTGGTCTACGAACCCGGTAAGAAACTCAAATACTACGTCGACATGGCCGGTGGCTACGGACAGACAGCCCGTAAGAACAAGGCATATATCGTATATATGAACGGCACCGTGGCCAAGGCGAAACGAAGTACGGATATTGAGCCCGGCTGTACGATTATCGTCCCCTCCAAGCCTCAGCGTCCGGGTACCAACTGGGAGAAGGTGCTCGCTATGGCCACCAGCTTCTCATCGGTGGCAGCTCTGGCGGCGACAATCACAAATATTGTTAGATAATAAGTTATCAAGGATAGCCCCTTGTCCCCGACTCTCCGGCGAGAGTCGGGGGCAGAAGGCTTGACATAACCCCGGAGCGGATGGCTTAAGATATCAGCGCCCCCGCTTCATATACCAAAGAGTTATGGCAGAAGACAGACTGAATGACATCAGTGAAAATGAGGAGAGTACGATTGATCTTCTCGATATCGCCTCAAATCTGTGGGCCAACCGTCGCAAGCTCATCAAATGGAGTGTCTGTGGTGCGGTGCTGGGTCTGATTGTAGCCTTCAGTATCCCCAGGGAATATACCACTTCCGTGCAGCTGGCTCCGGAAATCAACGACAACAAGGCCTCCGGCGGAAGCATGGCCGCTCTGGCTTCGATGGCAGGTATCGCCACATTCTCGGGTGGCGCGGATGCCGTTTACCCGATGCTTTATCCCGATGTGGTCAGCTCCGTTCCGTTCCTTACAAGCCTTTTCGATGTGGAGGTGCAGACCAAGGAAGACGGTAAGAAGCTGACAGTGGCGCAGTATATGGAGGAGGATGTGACGTCCCCCTGGTGGAGCGCGGTGATTTCACTCCCCTTTAAGCTTATCGGCCTTTTCACTCCCGAGGAAGAAGTCGACCCGAATCATAAACTCGACAATTTCCAGCTCACCAAAGATGAGGATGATCTCGTGAAGGCCCTTGAGGACCGGATTGTGGCGTCGGTCGACGCCAAGACCTCTGTGGTGACGGTGGATGTGAGCATGCAGGACCCTCTGGTATCTGCCATTCTTGCCGATACGGTGGTCAACCGCCTGAAGCAGTTTGTGACAGATTACCGCACCAACAAGGCCCGTCAGGATCTGCGTTATGCTGAGAAACTCAATGAGGAGGCTCAGGCCGCCTACTATAAGGCTCAGCAGCGCTATGCCAACTATCTTGACCGCAATCAGGGCATAGTGTTCCGTTCGGCCCAGGTAGAGCGTGAGCGTCTTGAGAATGAGACGGCTCTTGCCTTCAACCTCTATAATTCCACCTGTCAGCAGGTGCAGCGTGCGCAGGCAAAAGTGCAGGAGACGATGCCCGTATATGCGATAATCACCCCGGCTACGGTGCCCATCAAGCCCTCCAAGCCGCGCAAAGCCCTTATTCTCGTAGGCTTTACCTTCCTGGCATTTGTGGCATGTGCGGTGTGGATACAGTTCCTCAAGCCTATGCTTGAAGAGCACAAGGCCGCAAAAGCACTTGCCGAGGCAGAGTCGGCAAAACCGGCTGACCCGGCCAAAGATTGACAATCTGCCCGTCGCATCCGGGCGAGGTGAATTTATAAGTGATATATATGATGATGGATTTTAGGAAAATTATATATGCATCGGCATTTATGCTCTGCATCGGCGTGAACGCGGCATCGGCACAGTCCGATGCGTTCTCGTTCGGTGCCTTGGATTGGATAGGTAAGGAGCCGGTATCGGAGTCTGCCGCATCCGCATCCTCGGCGGCAGGTGCGATTGATGCCATTTTATCTACGGCTTCCACCGCTGCGGCTCCGACCGTCCCCTCCGGGGCACTGGGAGCTTTGGCGATGGTGGCGGAAGCGAAAAATGGTGAATGCCGGGCCGGTGCCCTGGCCTATATCAGCAAGGCGTCCGCCGCCGCCGGCTATTACCAGTCGGGCGTATGGGAATCAGCCATGGGGGGCAACTCAGCCCCCGGTAAAGGAATTTCCACCGGATGGACAGGCATGATGTATGCGGCTCCCGAATGGGGCCGTATAACATCCGGGTTCGGATATAGGCCCAAATTCGGCCGTATGCACAAGGGTGTGGATATTGCAATGTCGGTAGGCGACACGGTATGCGTGCCATTGCCCGGCGTAGTTGACAGAATCAGTTACGAAGCCGGCGGATACGGTCATTATGTCGTGGTAAAACATGAGAACGGCCTTGAGACCCGCTATGCCCATCTCAGCGGCACACTCGTGACTCCCGGAGATTATGTGGCGGCTCATCAGCCGATCGCCTTGAGTGGAAATACCGGAAATTCCACCGGTCCGCATCTCCATTTCGAGACCCGCGTATTGGGAAATGCCGTAGATCCGCTGACAGTATTCGACTTTGCAGGAGGGATGGTCACTCCCAAAGGATCGGCGGCAGCAACCGGGAATCAGCGTAATTTCAGCGGTGTCACTTCAGGTGTGCTCGCAGGAGTGGCCGCCGGCGGTGTGCGTGGCAAATCGCTTGATCAGCGCCGCACGTATGTGGTAAAGGTCGGCGATACATTGGATAAGATTGCCGCCCGCGCCGGAGTGAGCGTACTTCAGATATGCCAGCTCAACTTTATTTCAGAGACCGAGCCACTTCAGCCCGGTGTAATGCTGAAGCTGCGTAAGTAAGGATAGGGCGGAGCATGACGGTCCTGAAATCCCGCCGTGCCGTAGGGTAGGGGATAGGTTGATGGCAGTACTAAATGGCAGTACTAAGGAGATATCCGCCCGGCCACTGCCCGTAACCCGCAAAATATCTGCCGCCATATCCCGGCCCGGCAGATACAGATATACATACAGAGAGAGAGCGTGCCGAGCAATCGGCACGCTCTCTCTCTGTATGTATATCTGTAGCCGGAAAATCCGTAAGATGGTAGCAGGCCATGGATTTATCTCAGAAATTGCCTATCTGAGATAACGTCATATTGGCCGACGGGGTAAATTTATGGTCGGGGCAATCGCAATGGCGCAGAGGTGGTATAGTCGCAGGGGCTTAATTTTTCACCTTCACACATTGCAAAGCCCGGCGTTTCTGTGCCCTTTCTTCAATCGAAGTGAGTATGTAAAGGCTCGGAACAAGGAAAATCAGCGGGGAGAAGCAGATAATTATGTCGTAAAGCATAGTTGTAGAATTTGGTGTTTACAGATATTAACACTATTTTACATAAATTTATCTCGCACTCTTTCAGTACGTTACGTAAGTATTAACACCTGAATCGCGTATTTGTTCAAAAAATATTTGCACACGGCCGAAAAATGTTCTAACTTTGCAAACGCAAACGGGAAACGCCCCAAGCGAAAGCGCTGAAAGGCCGCCCCGCGACGAACAATGACAAGAATGCTACAGAAGTGAGAGACAAACGAAAGCTCTACC